>JAFUKS010000140.1 GCA_017473445.1 Lachnospiraceae bacterium | reverse complement strand
GTTATTAAAATTGAGGGACTACGGAAAGATATTGGAAAAAATGTAATTCTAAGAGATATTAACCTTGAAATTGGTACAGGATTAACATTTATTATAGGAGATTCCGGTGCGGGAAAAAGTACATTACTTAACATTATCGGAGGCTTGGATGCACCAACCGACGGAGAAGTGTCATTTGAGATAGGACAAGAAATAGAGCATATTACCGGCTGTTCGCGATATCAAAGGGACTATTTAGGGTTTGTATTTCAGGACTCGAATCTAATCAATGGGCTTACAATTAAGGAAAATGTAATGTTGGCAACACAAATTTCTGGTGTAAAAAGGTCTGAAAAAGAACTGGAGAGTACGCTTGCTTATTTTGGATTGCAGGAATGTGCTGATAGAAAGGTTGACGGTCTTAGTGGAGGAGAGAGACAAAGGGCAGCAATGGCTCGTGCTGTTATAAAAGATGTATCTGTACTTTTGGCGGACGAGCCTACAGGAAGTTTGGACCGAACGAATTCTATACAAGTTTTTGATATGTTAAAGACTCTTTCATCTGAACGTATTGTAATAGTTGTAAGTCATAACGAGGAAATGGCATACAAATACGGGGATAGAATCATTAGGATTAGTGATGGTGAAGTAGTAGATGACGTAAATAATTATCTTGGGACAATAGGGGAGAGGACTGGAAGCAAGAAGGAAAAACGAAAAGGAAAAGGACTTGATTTTAATATAGTAAAAGCGTTAACCTTCAACAATATACGTAGATATAAAGCAAAATTTATTTCTATCATTTTAGCAATGGCAGTGGCATTTGCCACTGTGGGAATTGTGTGTTCGATGAATATGGATATGAGTGTAGAAATGAAGGAAATGAATACGGTCTATTATGATGCGGATATGATAACATTTTATCCTTATCCTTTGGGGATAAAAACAGTTGAATCAATTATTATGGGTGGGGACTATTCTTCCATTCCGGATGAATTGTATCTGGATGTCATGTCTTCTCCTTTGTTTGAAGGAGTTGTGCCTGTTTATGATATTGACTATTTTGTGAAAAATACAGAAGATCATATAAATGTTAAGCTGATAAGCTTAACGGATTTCTTTTATGAACGACTAATGACAGATGCAGTAATTGGTTCGTTTCCTCAAAGTCAGTATCAGATTATTTTAGCAAAAGACATGGCGGAGAAATATTATGATGGTGAAGCAATAGGAAAGACAATAACCATAACAAGTGATTTTGGAATCAGTAAGACTTATGATATTGTAGGAGTTAACCAAGAGAAAAATGTGGATGGAATATATTTCACGTATATTGTAGGTGAATCTATATCCGCCTCTACGTATGAGAATCTGTTTGCATCTATTTATTTAGCATCAAACGTAGAAGATTTATCCAAGATAATGTATAGTGAGGATGCATCAGGATTTGTTGTAGCAGAAACAGATGGGGACATTATCTATGGCACCTCCCCCCTATCTAATCAAATTGTAGTTAGTACAGATATGGTACGCAATATTTACTATTCAATGACTGGAGAATACGTAGATTTTACATTTGAAAATGTTAAGAATGCAGACCCGTGTATAAAAGACAAATTAGATGAAGTTTTGGCACAGGAATATTATATAAGTGCAAATAGGGCATACAAGTGTAGGATAGTAGGCATTCATAGCGGAGCATCTTATGAAGTGGTGTTGGATGATGACTGGACACAAGAGGTTTCGGCAGTTCTTCCCAGCAAAATAGAATGTTATTGTAAGAACATGCAAATTGTGCAGTCATTTAATGATAGTGAGCTGGCAGCCCAATATGCTTACGTATCAAATTATGAAGAGCGATTTGAAAACGCTGTTTCTACAACCGGAATATGGAAAATGATGTTTGCGATAGCGTTAATCATTATCACGTTGTTGCTGGTTGTTTTAATGCACTCATATAGCAAAATTGCTGTTTCAGGACGACTATATGAAATGGGTATATTAAGTTCCTTGGGATTAGAAAAAAAAGAAATTAGAAAAATACTTTCTTTTGAAATATATTTAGTGGGTGCAGCGTCATGTATGGCAGGAGGAGTTTTGTATATTATTTTTTGCGCGTTATCAGTAATGTTTTCCGATGTATGTATAGGAACAGCCAGTGCAGGAAAGATTTTATTAGCCTTGTCTATATTTTGCTGTATAGTATGTATTTTAGTAACGAGATTAGAAGTCCGAAAAGTAGCAAATACGTCAACGATTGTAGCAATTAAATCTAGGGAATAAATTAAAAAGACCCCTTAAAAGGGAGGATGAGGGTGTCCCAAAACTATGAATGATTAACGTCATAGGGAGGGGCATCCTCTCTTTGTGTCTCTGAAATTGTGTTTTGGGACACCCTCCTCATACATTACATACTTATTTGCCGTAGAAAATCTGGGCAATGGGGGAATCGGGAGACAGGAACACGGTCTTGTTCTCGCCCTCCATGGAGATTTTTAATGCATCCAAACTTCTTACAAAGGAGTAGAAATCCTGCTTGGATTCGTCTGCGTAAGCCTCGGACAAAATCTTCATGTACTCAGCTTCGCCCTCTGCGATAAGGATGGCAGCATCTTTTTCTGCTTCAGAAAGCATTACGGTTACCTCCATATCGGTGGTGTTCTTAATTTTCTGAGCCTCGGAGCTACCCTCTGCGGTAAAGGTAGCGGCTATGTTATCACGCTCGGAAATCATACGCTCATATACAGCAGCCTTGTTGTCGCTGGGCAGGTCTAATTGCTTGGTTTCAAAAGCCAGCAACTTAATACCGTACTGGTCCAGAGTATTGCCGATATTGTTGATGATGGCAGCGGATAACTCACCGTCACGGCCGGAGATAACCTCCTCCTGGGTGATACTACTGATAATGTTTTTGGTAGAGTTGTACACGATGGTGTCCAGACGGGTCTCCGCATTGGTGATGGAGCAGTTCAGGGTCTGGGCAAATTTCAGCGGGTCTGTAATCTGCCACAGCACGTAGCTGTCACAAATCATGGTTTTCTTGTCACTGGTGATAACATCGGATGCGGACAAGTCATATAACAGGGTCATTTTAGGAAGAGTATCTACACTCTGGATAAAAGGAACCTTGAAGCTGACACCGGCTTCGGATACCACATGGTCGATTCTACCGAACTGGCGAACCAGGCTATATTGATTTTCATTTGTAATTACGATACTGGAAGAACCCACAATCACGGCTACAAACAGTACCACGATTAATACCACATTTCTAATTGTTTTCTTCATAATTTAATGCTCCAATCTGTACAAATCAAGTTAATTGTCGGAGATAATACTCTATTGAGCTGTAAAGGATTCTACCGGGTAGAAGGATTGCACATTGCCATCAGGACTCTCGATGATGACCTTTAAGTCGGGCATAATCTCTTCCATGGTCTCGTAGAACATACGCTCCTTGGTAATGGTGGGATTCTTGATGTATTCTTCGTACATTGCATTGAAACGTGCCACCTGAGCAGTTGCTTCATTGATACGCTCGGTTTTTTGGGCCTCTGCATCCTTTACGATACCGTCAGCTTTTGCCTGAGCGGAGGGAATCTGCTCATTTCTGTACTTATTAGCATTGTTAATAGCGGTTTCTTTGCCCTGCTTTGCAGTTTCCACTGCTTTGAACGCTTCCATTACCTCGGTGGTGGGGGGCTCGGAATCCTGAATGGTGATATTCACCAGCTGTACACCGATATCCTGTACTTCCAACTCTGCAATAATCATTTCCTTAATTGCTGCCTGAATCTCGTTTTTACCGGTGGTCAAAACACTGTCTACATCATAGCTGCCGATGACTGCACGGATGCAGCTTTGGCTGATATTTTTCAGAATATCCACGGGTTGCTTGGAAGCATATACTGCTTTTACCGGATCGCTGTAACGGTACTCCACAAAGAAGTCCACGTTTACAAAGTTGTAATCGGAGGTAATCATCATGGATTCATCGTTGCTGACATCGGATTCCATATCATATCCAATGGAGAAACCCTGGATAGTGGTGTTTACCTTTTTTACACTTTGAATATAAGGAATTTTAAAATGCAGACCGGGCTCGGTCACTGCCTGTGCCTTACCAAAGGTCACCAGAACTGCCTGTTCCTGTTCTCTAATCTGATAGGTGGCTCCGAATACCAGTGATAATACGATAATCACACCTACTATGATGGCAGCAATCTTGCCGCCGGAAAAATTGTTCATGGATTTGCCGGTCATGGTTTCAAATCCGTTTTGTCTGTTACGAAAGGAATCATTACTCATAAATACTTCGCTCCCTTCTGCTCTTTGCGTATAAAATGTTCTTTCGTTGTACCTACTATACTAAACTTTATATTTTTGTTCAATGGGAATATCCGCACGTTATGGGTATTTATTGTGCATAAAATAAAATTTGTTTGTGTGTCAAATTTTTCTAATCTTTTGTGCCAAAACTATTGGTTTTTTATGGAAATAGTGGTAAAATAGTACCACTACTAGAAGTATTTTACGACAACAGAGAAAGGATGGCGAGAATTATGAACAAGTACATCATGGCATTGGATCAGGGAACCACCAGTTCCCGTTGTGTGATTTTCGATAAGGAGGGTAATATCGTTTCTTCCGCACAGAAGGAGTTTACCCAGTTTTATCCCCAGCCCGGTTGGGTAGAGCATAATCCCATGGAGATTTGGTCCTCCCAGTTGGCAGTGATTATGGAAGCTATGGCAGTAGGCGGTATTTCTGCACAGCAGATTGCAGCACTGGGTATTTCAAATCAAAGAGAAACTACCATTATGTGGGACAAGAATACCGGCGAACCTGTTTATAATGCAATTGTATGGCAGTGCAGACGTACCGCCAAGAGAATGGATGAACTGAAGGAAGATGAGTTTGCTGGGGTCATCCGTGAGAAGACCGGTCTGGTACCTGATGCATATTTTAGTGCCTCCAAGATTGTATGGATTTTGGAAAATATTCCTGATGTACGTATACGTGCCCAGAAGGGTGAGATACTCTTTGGTACAGTGGATACCTGGCTCATGTGGAAATTGTCCGGTGGCAAGATTCATGCTACAGACTATACCAATGCATCCCGTACCATGTTGTTTGATATTCATGATTTGCGTTGGGACCCTGAACTGTTAGAGAAGTTCCGTATTCCTGAAAAGATTTTACCTGAAGTAAAGGCTTCCAGATGTGTATTCGGTTATACGGACCCTGCCATTCTGGGTGCGGAGATTCCCATTGCATCTGCTGTCGGTGACCAGCAGGCGGCTATGTTTGGCCACTGCTGTTTTGAAGAGGGCGAAGTAAAGAATACCTATGGTACCGGTTGTTTTATGCTGATGAACACAGGACGTAAGGCAAAGACCTCCAAGTCCGGTCTGATTACCACCATTGCAGCCAGCTGCCCTAATGAAGTGGAGTACGCTTTGGAGGGTAGTGTATTTGCAGGTGGAGCTGCCATTCAGTGGCTTCGTGACAGTATGCGCATGATCCGCACTGCGGGACAGTCCGAGGATTACGCTACCAGAGTAAAGGATACCACAGGAGTATATTTTGTACCTGCATTTAATGGTTTGGGTGCACCTCACTGGGATCAGGATGCAAGAGGTATGGTAGTGGGTATTACCAGAGGCTGTACCAAGGAGCATTTTATTAGAGCATCCGTGGAAGCCATTGCATATCAGACTGTAGATATTCTGCGTGCCATGGAGGAAGACAGTGGTGTGGAATTAAAGAGTCTGAAGGTGGACGGCGGTGCCAGCGTCAGTGATTTCCTGATGCAGTTCCAGGCGGATATTTTAGGTGTGGACCTGGAGCGCCCCCAGTGTACGGAGATTTCTGCTTTGGGTGCTGCGTATCTGGCAGGTTTGGCAGTGGGCTACTGGAAAAATAAGGATGAAATCCGTGAGCATTGGCAGTGTGGACGGAAGTTTGAACCTCAGATGAGCGATGAGGAAAGAGCAAAACGTGTATCCGGCTGGAACCGTGCAGTGACTTGTGCGAAGATGTTTGGGTCAGCTGAATAATATAATAAGTAATTATGCGCCATGTGGCGACAGAGGGAGTAGACAGTATGTATCAGGCAGGATTAGTGTTAGAGGGCGGCGGCATGAAGGGTGTGTATACCGCCGGAGTATTGGATTTTTTCTTGGATAAGGATTTGATGTTTTCCCGTGTATACGGCGTATCTGCCGGTGCATGTCATATGTGTAGTTATATTTCCCGTCAGCGGGGAAGGGCACTGGACATCAATATTGACTATCTGGACACCAAAAAGTATTGCAGTGTGGAGAGCTTACTCACCACCGGTGATTTGTTCAATGCGGATACCTGCTATTATATGATACCGGAGTATTTACATCCCTATGATTATGAAGCCTTTGAGCGTTATGAAGGTAAGGCTTACAGTGTAGTGACCAATATAGAGACCGGCAGGGCGGAGTACCTGCGTCTGAAGGATATGAGGAAGGATATTGTGGCAGTGCAGGCATCTGCTTCTCTGCCCTTGGTGTCCCGTAATGTACGAATCGGTGACAAGCTGTATCTGGACGGCGGCATTGCAGATCCCATTCCCTTGCGTCGTTCCGTGGTGGACGGCAATCGAAAGCACATTGTGGTGCTTACCAAGGAAGAGGGCTATGTGCGAAAGCCTTCCGGCAGTACCGCATTGTTTAAGCTTCGTTACCTGAAATATCCTAAGGTTCATGAGCTTATGGCAAGCAGACATACGGATTACAATGAGACCATGGCTTATGTGGAGAGGATGCAGGAGGCCGGTAAGGCATTTGTCATTCGTCCGAAAAAGGCCAGCGATGTAGGTCGTATTGAAAAAAATAGGGATAAGCTGATGGCTCTTTATGAGGAAGGCTATCGCGATGCAGAGAATTGCTACGAAGAATTGAAAGCTTATCTGGAAAGTTAGTTGTATTTTTTCCTACTTTGGAGTAGTATGTGAAGTAGAGAAGCAGGCCCGGCCACTGCGGTGACCGGGCCTTTTTGTAAAGGAGATTATACTATGCTGGAGATTTTGAAGGCGATTATTTATGGTATTGTGGAAGGAATTACAGAGTGGCTACCCGTGAGTAGTACCGGACATCTGATTCTGGTAGAAGAATTGCTTCCTTTCAGTGGTACCAGTGCAGGTTTTTTTGATATGTTTGATGTGGTGATACAGCTGGGGGCTATCCTGGCAGTGGTGGTATTGTTTTGGAGCTAGATTTGGCCCTTTGCACTGACCAAGGCTGAGCGTGGAGGTCAAACAGGTCTGATGTCCTTTATTAAGATGGATATTTTGACCCTGTGGTTCAAGATATTGGTGGCCTGCGTACCCGCAGCAGTCATCGGCGTACTTTTTGATGATGTGTTTGATGCTTTGTTTTATAATCCTGTTTGCGTAGCACTGGCTTTGATTCTATTTGGTGTGGCGTTCATTGTGGTGGAGAATTGGAACAAGGGTCGTTCCGCTAAGGTGAATACCCTTACAGAGATCACCTATACCACTGCTTTGTTAATTGGTATCTTCCAGTTGATTGCAGCGGTATTCCCGGGTACCTCCCGCTCCGGTGCTACCATTGTAGGTGCACTGATTATCGGTGTATCCCGTACGGTTGCAGCAGAATTTACCTTTTTCCTGGCCATACCCGTAATGTTTGGCGCCAGTCTGTTGAAAATCGTGAAATTCGGCTTTGATTTCACCGGCCTGGAGCTGACCTTACTACTTATCGGTGTGCTGGTATCCTTCCTGGTATCCCTGTTCGTCCTGCGTTTCCTGATGGGCTATATCAAGAAGCACGACTTTAAGGTCTTCGGCTGGTACCGTATTGTGCTGGGTATTGTAGTGCTGTTGTATTTCTTTGTGATTAAGTAATACCCGGCTGGAAGTTTTTTCGTAGATAATATAAATGGCTATCCCTTTATTGATATGTACCCGGAATCCCGGACATATATCATTTGTGGGGATAGCCGTTCTTGTATTCAGATGTGATGGATTTCTGCCTTATAGTGATTCTATGTTGGATGACTTAAGCATATGGAAGATTCTGCTTTCAATTCCTTTCGCTCATTGACCAGTCCACACGCCTCGCTTAGTATCGTTGCCGGCGATAGAGAGCGAAAGCGTGTCCGTGTAGGATATAAATACTACTACGATATGACCCTTTCCGCAATACTTTCCCCTTGCGATTGTCCTAATCCCGTGATACACTAATTAGTAAGTGCAAAATAGGCGTATTAGTCTTTGCAGAGAGGAAGGCAAGGTTTTGGCATGAGTAATAACCAGAATCTGAACAATCTGGGAGACCAGATTAAGGGCGCACTCAGTGAGGCCCTGGTGACAGGTGATTTTAAAAATTTAAATAATATGATATCGGATACAGTGACCTCCGCACTCAATGATGCGGGTATTACCACCGGTAAGGCTTGGCAACAAAAGGAGGCTTGGAAGAACCAGAAGCACACTTCCAATTATTCTCCCGAATATTGGAGTCAGCAGCGGATGGCAAGATTGCAGGCACAGCAGCAGAGCCGACAGGCCATGCGTAATGCAGCCCAGGCTCGTCAGGCTGTAGCCCGCAATACCCTTACGGTACCTGTGAAAAACGTTGGATTGGGCTGGGGTATTACAGGCATTGTATTAGGGTCCTGTGCATTGGTTCCCTTTTTGGTGTTTTTTATATTGGCCAGTGTAGGTGTGCTGGGAAGTGTGCCGGTATGGGGACTCCTTCTGTTTCTGGCAATCGCAATGATTGTGGCAGGAGCCAAGGATGTGAGTATGATTACCAGAGCCAAGCGTTATGTGAGACTTTGCGGCAATAAGCTTTATGCTACTATGGAGGAGCTGGCAGCGGGAACCGGTGAGAGCGTTCGCCAGGTGCGTAAGGATATTAAGAAGATTCTTCGGAAGGGAATTCTTCCTACCGCCCGGGTGGATTTGAAGGCTACCACCCTAATGCTCAATGACATTGTATTCCAGCAGTATTTGAAGTCCCAGCAGGCCCGTACAGAGCAGGCAGCAGCGGCTGTGAAGCCCCAGGAGTCCAAGACTCCTTCCCAGTTGGTCAATGAAGCACGCAGTAAGCAGCAGGCAGAGCTTCAGACCATGGTTAATGAGGGCCACGAATATATCAAAAAACTGCGTGAGCTGAATGATGTGATTGAGGGAGAAGTGATTTCCAACAAGCTTTATCAGTTGGAAAATATTTTGAAAGAGATTTTTGCCCGGGTAGAGAAAGAGCCGGATCAGATGCATCGTATGAAAAAGGTCATGGAGTATTATCTTCCCACTACCCTGAAGCTGGTAGAGGCTTATCGGGATTATGACAGCATCAGTGCTCCCGGTACAGAAGTAATTTCTGCCATGGCAGAGATTGAGAAGACATTGGATAGTATCAATATGGCATTTGAACAGCTGTTAAACAGCTTGTTTCAGGATAGCATTTTTGATGTGACCACGGATGCACAGGTATTACAAACCATGCTGGCCCGGGAAGGTCTTACCAAAGAGCTGGAGCTGGAGCCGGTGCCGGTAATGAGCAATACAGACAATGATGTATAGAATAATATATAGGGAGGTTACAAATGGATACTACAACAAACAATTTGGATGAATTATTGAAGGAAGCACCTACTCCGGTATTGACTCTGGAACCCACTGTGGCAACCAATGAGGAAGTGGTACTGGTAGAGAAAAAGGAAGATGTAGCAGCACCCCAGCTGGTACAGCTGACTCCCGAGGAGCAGAAGATGGTGGATGATTTTGCTACTCAGATTGACTTGAAAAATACCCATCAGGTGATTCAGTACGGTGCAGGCAGCCAGAAGAAGATTGCAGAATTTTCCGAGACTGCATTGACCAATGTGCGTACCAAGGACATGGGAGAAGTAGGTGAACTGCTGACCGGTGTTATTTCTGAGCTGAAAGCATTTGAGGACGAAGAGGAGACCAAGGGCTTCTTTGGTTTATTCAAAAAGAGTGCCAACAAGCTGGAGGTAATGAAGGCAAAGTACGACAAGGCGGATGCTAATATTGACCGAATCGTGGGGGCAATGGAGAAGCATCAGATTACCCTGCTGAAGGACATTGCAGTATTGGATAAGATGTACGATTTAAATCTGAATTACTTCAGAGAGCTGACCATGTACATCCTTGCGGGCAAGAAAAAGCTGGAAGAGGCAAAAAATACAGAATTGCCTGAATTGGTGAAAAAGGCAGAGCAAAGCGGACTTCCTGAGGATACCCAGGCAGCTAAGGACTTTGCAGCACAGATTGACAGATTCGAGAAGAAGATTTATGACCTGGAGCTGACCAGAACCGTAGCATTACAGATGGCACCCCAGATTCGTCTGATTCAGAACAACAATATGGCCATGTCTGAGAAGATTCAGTCCACATTGGTAAATACCATTCCTCTGTGGAAGAGCCAGATGGTAATTGCTATCGGATTAAAGAATTCCACGGATGCTGCAAAGGCTCAGCGTGAAGTAACCGATATGACCAATACCTTATTAAAGAAGAATGCGGAGGCTCTGAAAATGGCAACCATTGAGACCGCTAAGGAAGCAGAGAGAGGAATTATTGATATCGAGACCTTGACCAATACCAATCAGATGCTGATCAGCACCTTTGATGAGGTAATGAAGATTCAGGAGGATGGCAGAACCAAGCGTGCTGCTGCTGAGGTAGAGTTGCAGAGAATTGAGACTGAGATGCGCGATAAGCTGCTGACCATGAGCCGCAATTCCGTAGCACCTGCTGAGGACCCTAATATCGTAGATTAATCAAAACTAAATAATACAGACGGGAGCTTGTATGACAGGCTGAGAGGAAGGTATGACCTTCGACCGATAACCTGATTTGGATAATGCCAACGTAGGGATGCCTGAGAGAATATTTGTATTTTACGGGAAGTCACCCACTTGGTGGCTTCCTTTTTTTGTTGCGGAGACTGCTAATCTATACAGATGAGGCAGAGTGTATCTCAACGCCATAAATTATAAGTTAGGAGGTAGCTATATGGTAAAAGTCAATGGAAAGAATGTGGATATTGCCGGTAAAACACTGTCGGCATATCTGGCAACTACCAATTATGACTGCAAGCGCATTGCAGTGGAGCGAAATGGGGATATCATTCCCAGGACGCAGTATGAGGAAACCATACTTGCAGAGGGTGATGTGATAGAAGTAGTCAGTTTTGTGGGAGGTGGTTGAAATGGTGCCGGAACAGAATGCATTGTTGGAGGCTTTACAGCAACGACACGGAAGAGAATTACAGGAACGGTTTACTGCTGCAACGGTAGCTATTTGCGGACTGGGTGGGCTGGGTTCCCATATTGCCACAGCCCTGGCCAGAGCAGGAATCGGGCGATTGATTCTCATAGATTTTGACCAAGTGGATATTACCAATCTGCATCGGCAGCAATACAAGGTGACGCAGATCGGCCGCTGTAAAACCGAAGCATTGGCAGAAAATCTACTGGAAATGGCTCCCTATTTGGAATTGGAACTGCATTGTATACGCATAACAGAAGAAAATGTGGAGGAGCTGCTGCAACGGGCGGATATTATCTGTGAAGCTTTGGATGAACCGGAGGCAAAAGCAATGCTTACCAACCGGGTGCTGGAGAAGCTACCCGGGAAATATCTCATAGCGGCCTCCGGTATGGCAGGGATGGGGAGTGTCAATGCCATCCAAACCCGCCGCATTACGGAGCGTTTTTACCTTTGTGGGGACGGAACCAGTGACGTGTCGGAGGGGATGGGATTGGTGGCACCCCGGGTAATGCTTTGTGCCGCTCATCAGGCCCATACGGCTTTGCGGATTTTGGCAAAGGAATATGAAGTATAAATGGTAAGTTGATAGGAGGAGAAAAATGAAAAATGATACTTTGTTAATTGGTGGTAAGGAGTTTCACTCCAGATTTATTTTGGGCTCGGGCAAGTATTCTCTGAGACTCATTGAGGCAGCCATAAAGGATGCAGGTGCAGAGATGATTACACTGGCAGTGCGGAGAGCTAATACTGCGGACCAGGAAAATATCCTGGATTTTATTCCCGAAGGAGTGACACTGTTACCCAATACCAGCGGTGCCAGAGACGCACAGGAGGCGGTACGTATTGCCAGATTGGCCAGAGAATTGGGCTGTGGTAATTTTGTAAAGGTGGAAATCATGAGAGATTCCAAGTATCTGTTGCCTGATAATCAGGAAACGATTAAAGCCACAGAGATTTTGGCCAAGGAAGGATTTGTGGTTATGCCCTATATGTATCCGGATTTGAATGTAGCACGGGATTTGGTAAATGCCGGGGCTGCTTCCATTATGCCCCTGGCATCCCCTATTGGTTCCAATAAAGGGCTGGCTACCAAGGATTTCATACAGATACTCATCGATGAAATCGATCTGCCTATCATTGTAGACGCTGGAATCGGACGTCCCTCTCAGGCCTGTGAGGCCATGGAGATGGGAGCAGCAGCCATCATGGCAAATACGGCGTTGGCCACAGCCGGGGACCTGCCCGCCATGGCATCGGCTTTCCGCCAGGCCATTGCAGCAGGCCGTAAAGCATATTTGGCAGGATTGGGCAGAGTGTTGACCCGTGGGGCTTCTGCCTCTGACCCACTTACCGGATTTTTAAGGGACTAAGGAGTAAAGGATATGGAAAATCAATTTTTTGTGGATTCGGAGCATCTCTCACCCGAGGCATTGGAACGAAAGCACCGGTTGGAAACGGACCCTGCCTCCAGAACAAATCATATGGAATATCTACCGGGGATGGAGCAGATAGAATCTGATGTGTGCCGGAAGGTAATGGAGCAGATGCACTCCTATGATTATGATAAGTATACTGCCCGGGATGTAAGGGCGGCGTTGGACCATGAGACCTGTACCATGGAGGATTTTAAAGCCTTGTTGTCCCCTGCGGCAGAGCCCTTTGTGGAGGAAATGGCACAACGGGCCGGATTGGAAACCGGCAAGCACTTTGGCAATACGGTTTATCTGTTTACGCCCCTTTACATAGCAAATTATTGTGAAAACTATTGTGTTTATTGTGGGTTTAATTGCTACAACCATATCAAGCGTATGAAGCTGACATTGGAGCAGGTGGAGCACGAGATGCAGGTAATTGCAGCAAGTGGTATGGAAGAAATTTTGATTCTCACCGGTGAGAGCCGGGGGCAGAGTGATGTGAACTACATCGGAGAAGCCTGTAAGCTGGCACGGAAATATTTTCGTATGGTAGGGCTGGAAATCTATCCCGTAAATACAGAAGAATACCGGTTTCTTCATGAATGTGGTGCAGATTATGTGACTGTATTTCAGGAAACCTATGATACAGATAAATATGAAACCCTGCATTTGTCGGGGCATAAGAGAGTATGGCCCTATCGCTTTGATGCTCAGGAGAGAGCTCTTCGGGGAGGCATGCGTGGGGTAGCCTTTTCTGCCTTGCTGGGATTATCGGATTTCCGTAAGGATGCACTGGCCAGCGCCCTGCATGTGTACTATTTGCAGAGAAAATATCCCCATGCGGAGATGTCCCTGTCCTGTCCCAGACTACGCCCTATTGTAAATAACGATAAAATCAATCCCTTGGATGTGCATGAGAAGCAGTTGTGCCAAATTATCTGTGCCTATCGTATTTTCCTGCCTTATGTGGGAATCACGGTATCCTCCAGGGAAAGTGCCCGGTTCCGTAATGGAATCGTGAAAATTGCGGCTACCAAGGTATCTGCCGGAGTATCCACCGGTATCGGCGACCATGAAAGCAAATACACTGGAAAGGAGACAGAGGGTGCGCAGGGTGACGGGCAGTTTGAAATAGAGGATGACCGTAGTTTGGGTGTGATGTATCAGGATATTGCATCAGAAGGCCTGCAGCCGGTTCTGAATGATTATCTGTATGTATGATATTTTATGTGTAACCAACAGGAGGCTTTGCAAGGGGGATTTTTTGCAACGCCTGGGAGAAATCGCCGCCGCAGGTCCGGCAGGTATTGTTCTGAGAGAAAAGGATTTGTCGCCGGAGGCATATAAGGCACTGGCAAAAGAGGTATGGAAGATCTGTCGGGACCACCAAGTGACCTGTATCTTACATAATTTTCAGGAGGTGGCACAGGAGCTGGGCTGTCAGGCCCTGCATTTGCCGTTGCCTGTTTTGCGGCGGCTTTCTGCGGATGAAAGGAGCAGGTTTACTCACTTGGGAGCCTCCTGCCATAGTGTGGAGGAAGCACTGGAAGCTGAAAAGCTGGGGTGCACTTATATCATTGCGGGGCATATTTTTGCTACAGACTGTAAAAAGGATTTGCCCGGGCGGGGAATCAATTTTCTGGAAAAGATGTGTGAGAGCGTATCCATTCCGGTGTATGCCATTGGAGGTATCCGGGCCGAAAATATCGCCCAGGTAAGGAGTGCCGGTGCCAAGGGTGCCTGCCTCATGAGCAGTGTCATGGAATGTGATCATCCCAAGGAATATCTGATGGCTTTCAAAGGAGTAAGTGATAAAAATGAAATTTAGCAAGGACATGCTACTATTATATGCCGTAACCGATCGCAGCTGGGTGGGCAGGCAGACATTATATGAGCAGGTAGAGGATGCTTTAAAGGGAGGTGTCACCATAGTACAGCTGAGAGAAAAGCATCTGCCCCGGGAGGAATTTTTAGCAGAGGCCATCCAATTGAGAGAGCTGTGCCACCGTTATCAGGTGCCTCTGATTATCAATGATAATGTGGAGGTGGCACTGGAGAGTGGTGCAGATGGTGTCCATGTGGGAGCCCAGGATGCGTCTGTGGCAGAGATTCGCAGAAGAGTTGGCACAGATTTTATCATCGGAGCCACAGCCAAAACTGTAGAACAGGCTCGGGCCGCGCAAGTGGCCGGAGCGGATTATCTGGGAGTGGGAGCGGTATTTCCCTCTCCGACCAAAACCAATGCCATTCGTATTACCGGGGAGCAGTTCAAGGAGATTTGTGCCTCCGTATCCATTCCTGCTGTAGCCATTGGCGGAATCAGCCTGCAAAATGCAGCAGAATTGCAGGGAGGCGGTATGGCGGGCATTGCAGTAGTGTCCGCTATTTTTGGAGCGGAGAATATACGGGAGGACACCCTACGCTTAAAAGAAATAGCGCGGCGGGTGGTAGGCGTATGATTGGCAGAAAGGAGTTGCAGTATGAAAACAGCATTATCCATTGCAGGTAGTGATTGTAGCGGTGGTGCAGGCATTCAGGCGGATATTAAGACCATGACCATGAATGGAGTCTATGCCATGAGTGTCATTACCGCTCTGACTGCACAAAATACCTTGGGTGTTACGGGGATTCTGGAGGTGACACCGGATTTTTTGGAGCAGCAGCTGGTAACGGTTTTGGAGGATATTTTCCCGGATGCAGTAAAAATAGGAATGGTGTCCTCGTCGGCACTGATTCATACCATTGTCCGGCAGCTGACGCATTATAAAGCCCAAAATATTGTGGTGGATCCGGTAATGGTGGCGACCAGTGGTGCCGGATTGATACAGCAGGAAGCAGTCCGGACGCTGGTACAGGAGCTACTGCCTTTGGCTACTGTGGTCACGCCCAATATCCCGGAGGCAGAGCTACTTTCCGGCAGAAGGATTCAAAATGCTGCGGATATGCTTGAGGTAGCCGGAATCCTTGGAGATACCTATAATTGCGCGGTTTTATTAAAGGGAGGTCACAGCATCCATGATGCCAATGACCTGCTTTATAACCGGGGGGCACATTGCTGGTTTCAGGGAAAACGGATAGATAACCCCAATACCCACGGAACCGGGTGTACGCTATCCAGCGCTATTGCGGCCAATTTAGCTAAAGGCTATGAGCTGGAAATGGCAGTGCAAAGGGCCAAGGACTATATTTCCGGGGCTCTGTCTGCCATGCTGGATTTGGGGCATGGAAGTGGTCCCATGAATCATGCATTTAATTTAGAAAGTGAGTTTGCAAAGGAGATTATATCATGAAATATCATACACAAATGGAGGCTGCCAAAAAAGGAATTATTACGAAGGAAATGAAAATAGTAGCCCGAAAGGAATATCGCAGCGAAGAAGAAATTCGAGAGCTGGTAGCAAAGGGGCAGGTGGTTATTTGTGCAAATTCTCTGCACAAATGTCTGGAGCCCAATGGTGTAGGTTCCATGCTTCGCACCAAAATCAATGTAAATCTGGGTGTTTCCAAGGATTGCAAGGACTATGATGTGGAGATGGAAAAGGTCATGGCAGCAGTAAACATGGGAGCAGAAGCCATCATGGATTTGTCCTCCCATGGCAATACCCAACCCTTTCGTCGTAAACTGACCAGCCAATGCCCTGCTATGATTGGTACGGTCCCTGTATATGACAGCGTGATTCATTATCAGCGTGACCTGGCTACCCTAACAGCCAAGGATTTTATTGATGTGGTGCGGCTTCATGCACAGGATGGTGTGGATTTTGTGACTTTGCATTGTGGTATTACCCGCAAGACCATAGAGCAGATAAAACAGCATAAACGTAAAATGAATATTGTATCCAGAGGGGGTTCACTGGTATTTGCCTGGATGAGTATGACCGGTCAGGAGAATCCCTTTTATGAATATTACGATGAAATTTTGGAGATTTGTAGAGAATATGATGTAACCATTTCGCTGGGCGATGCCTGTCGTCCCGGATGTCTGGCAGATGCAAGTGATGTATGCCAGATTGAGGAGCTGGTACGTCTGGGTGAGTTGACGAAACGTGCCTGGGAAAAGGATGTACAGGTAATGGTGGAGGGGCCCGGACACATGCCCCTTGACCAGATTGCAGCCAATATGAAAATGCAGCAGACCATTTGTATGGGAGCACCCTTCTACGTGTTAGGCCCCCTGGTAACGGATATTGCTCCCGGCTATGATCATATTACTTCGGCCATTGGTGGGGCTATCGCAGCTTCTGCCGGAGCAGCCTTCCTTTGCTACGTGACACCCGCAGAGCATCTGGCATTGCCCAATGTGGAGGATGTGAAGCAGGGGATTATAGCATCCAGAATCGCAGCTCATGCGGCTGACATTGCCAAGCATGTGCCCCATGCAAGGGATATGGATGACCGGATGGCCGACGCCCGCAGAACCTTTGATTGGGAAAAACAATGGGAGTGTGCCATTGACCCGGAAACAGCTAAGAGAATCCGGGATGAAAGAAAGCCGGAAATCGAAGAAAGCTGCTCTATGTGTGGTAAATTCTGTGCGGTACGCAGCATGAATAAGGCGTTGAGTGGGGAATATATTGATATTTTATAAAGAGAAAAAGAGGGCAATCCCCAAAGTCATTTTATGACTGAAAGGATTGTCCCCTCTTTTAACCGGCTATTTATCGAAAACAATAATCTTTTTCCTTTAATAATTGGGTAACAAAATATTTACGGTAAAGGTATCTTCTGTATAATCAATTTTGATTTTACCCCGTAATTTATCTACAGTCTTTTGGATGCTGATAATACCGATACCATGAATTTCTCTTTGGGTGGTCTTGGTGGTTTGGAACACATTATTCTTTTCAATAATCTCTTCTTTATGGTTGTTCACACAACTAATCTCTAAATAGGAATTTACTTCCGATATAGATAAATTAATATATCCATTTTCACATTTTGCCGCCGCAGTAATGGCATTGTCCATCAGATTACTGAGAATCGTTACCATATGGAAATCATCTGCATGAACGTTTGTGAAACACTGTTCAAAGTTAAGCTTGATACCGTTTCTCTTACAGGTTTCATTCTTGGCATTTAATAGAGAAGAAATCAAGTGAGAGGGAGTATCGATTAATGCGGTAGGAGAAAGCTCTTCCTGAATAGCCCCAACATAATGCTGTAACTTTTCATAATTGCCGCATCTGGCATATTCCTGAATGATAATCAAATGGTTTTTAAAATCATGTCGCAGTGTGGACAGTGCTTTTAGGTTCTCCTCAATATGCTCCTGATAATCTAGCTGCATTGCATTCTTCTCTGCTTCCAGCTTGGCCCGGGTGCCCTCTTCCAATACGGTAATCACTTTGCGATAGATGGAGATACACAGAAGTGTCACCACCAGAAGCAAGGTGAAAATAAGCGGAACCAAATCCTCCGGCTTAATAAGGGTACTACCAAGCAACATGCTGCTGGCAGTAAGTAGCATAACGGATATTATAGTGATAGTTAAAAAATAGCGTTTATATATCTTTCCGGAAGAAAACATAGAAAGTTTCTTATGGATAATGTACATGCTAAGGATAACATATAAATAAAAGGCACCGAGGATATTAATATATTCTACATAAATAACATTGGAATGGAAAATAAGCAAGTCCATTGTAAGTAATGTATGTAGTAGGGATGTAACGATTGAACAGATGTAGTAATATAATTCATATTTTATAAGGGCGCGTAATTTTATATTTGCTTTACCTTTTAAAATAAAAAAAGTATACAGAAAATCCAATAACAACATAAAGATAAACGAATAAGGGATGGAAGGTGTTAAAGCTAGAATTATCCAAAGAATAATTAAACCTAGCTTAAATGGAAGTTGTTTCTCTTTTGATTTGCATTCAAAAAATGAGTTAAGAAATAAGTCTAGCGTGAAGAATAGAAATAAACAAATCACGCAATTTGCGATAGCATGAAACCAATTCATAATAATACCCCTTTACATCAATTAATCCCAGAAAAGTATAGCATAAGTAGCAAATTTATGTCAAATAGCACCGAAATCTTACCAACTAGCACATGTGTATTGCAATTAAAAAACATTTTTTATATGCTGAGTTTACAATCGATGAAGGGAAAGGTAGAAAGTATGCAAAATAAGAACAGCATAGGAAAAGAAGATATGTTTGAAACATTGGTAATGGATGAACTTTTGGATACACAAGGAGGGGATCAAAATAATATTATTTGTTGCATAAAGAATATGGTTTTCGATTTGCTTGGCATAGTAGATACCCAGAATGTTAAATAGCATCGAAATCCTACCAAATAGCACATGCATATTGCATGGTATAATTTTTTCAGATAATCTGTAAAAGACAAAAACGACTACATGGGAAGCTGGTAACAAAGATGAAATACTACTGCGTAAAACAACATGATATAACGGATTGCGGAGCAGCGTGCCTGGCGACAATATCCAAACAAAACGGATATAAGATAAGCATTTCCAAAATCAGAGAAATAGCCGGAACGGATAAGCAGGGAACAAATGCATATGGGGTGATACAGGCGGCAGAACAGTTGGGGTTTTCTGCAAAGGGTGTAAAGGGAAATGCAGATGCTTTTTTCTCAGAGTTTCCCCTTCCCTGCATTGCACATGTAGTAGTGGATGGAGCATTGTTGCACTATGTAGTTATACATAAAATTACCAAGAAGCAGGTTATCATTGCTGACCCGGGTTGCGGTATTGTAAAGCTAACGCCGGAAGAATTTTTTGGACAGGTACATGAAGAGGATAAGCCACCCAAATATCAGTGGACAGGTATCCTAATTTTATTAATGAAAAATGAAAGCTTCAAAAAAGGTGATGATACACAGGGGCTGTTTGAGCGATTTATTCATTTGCTGATTCCTCAGAAAAAGTTGCTGGCACATATTTTTGTGGCATCCCTGATATACACGCTATTAGGAATTTTGGCAGCATTTTACTTTCAAGAACTTATGGATAGTGTGCTACCGGATGGGCTGAGACAGACATTGTTTACGCTGTCGGTGGGAGTAATCATACTAAATGTTTTCAGAGTTTTGTTATCTGCTTTTCGTTCACATTTATTGCTTTATTTGAGCCAGAAGCTGGATATTGCGTTATTGCTCGGATATTACAGGCATGTGTTGGCATTGCCGATGAATTTCTTCGGCACCAGAAAAGTGGGCGAAATCATATCCCGTTTTACGGATGCATCCAAGGTAAGAGATGCCATATCAGGTGCAACCCTTACCATTATGATTGATACGTTGATGGCAGTGGCAGGAGCAATTATCTTATATATGCAGAATGCAACCATGTTTGGTATTGCCTTTGCCATCGTAGTATTGTATGGGATTATTGTAATTACCTTTAATAAGCAATATAAAAAACTAAATCAGAAGCAGATGGAGGACAATGCACAATTAACCTCTTATCTGGTAGAATCTCTGAACGGTATCCAGACCGTAAAGGCTTATAATGCAGAGCGTAAGGCCAATTTAGAGACAGAGCACAAATTTGTAAAATTATTGAAAAGTATATTTAACTTGTCTTTGGTAGGAAATATACAGTCATCATTGAAGGTTGCAATAGAGCTGATTGGTGGAATTGTAATACTATGGGTAGGTGGTGTAAATGTAATAGAAGGGAATCTAACCATGGGACAGTTGATTACATTCAATTCTCTGTTGGTATATTTCTTGGATCCTGTAAAGAATTTGATTAATTTACAGCCACAGATGCAGACCGCGGTGGTTGCAGCAGAGCGTTTGGGTGAAATTCTGGATTTGGATGCAGAAAAGAGTGAAAACGAGCAAAAAAAGATGAAGCCGGAGTCTCTGAGCGGAGATATTGAATTCAAAGACGTGGATTTCCGCTATGGTACGAGACGGTTGGTATTAGAGAATATTAATGTACATATTAAACAGGGAGAAAAGGTGGCTTTTGTAGGGGAAAGCGGCTCCGGTAAAACCACCTTGTCCAAGCTCTTACTGCATTTGTATCAGCCGGAAAAAGGGGCCATATTAATTAATCATAACAATATAGAAGATATTCAGATAGAAAGTCTTCGTGACAAGATTGCCTATATTCCTCAGGAAACATTCCTTTTTAGTGGAAGTATTCTGGAGAATTTGACGCTGGGTATGGACGATGTAACTATGGATGACGTAATAGAGGCGGCAAAGAAAGCACAGGCGCATGATTTTATTAATGAATTGCCACTACGATATGAAACCAGACTGGAAGAAAACGGGTCCAATCTCTCGGGTGGACAGAGACAGCGTCTGGCAATTGCCAGAGCTATGCTAAAAAAACCGGATATTCTGATTTTGGATGAAGCTACCAGTAATCTGGACGCAATTACGGAGCGTGCCCTGGATACAACGATTCGTGAGTTTTGTCAGGATATGACTACTATTTTCATCGCACATAGGCTTAGTACTATTAAAAACTGCGATAAGATTTACGTAATGGAAAAGGGTAAGATTATCGAAAGCGGAACCCATGAAGAATTGAGAGAATTGGGTGGAAAATATGCAGAGCTGGTGAGACAGCAGTCATTATCTAACGAATGATTTTTAGAATGAGAGGATACTATGAAACCGATTATTGTAGATATGAAGGACATGTCGGATAGTACGGAAGTGTATGAAGCACGCCCCAATCCGGTACTGTCAGGGTTTATATATTTGATATTGGCTATGATAATTGTAGCATTTATCTGGATGGGATTCTTTACGATGGATATTGTGGTGAAAGCCACGGGTACGGTCGCAGCTGCAGATGAAGTGGCGACAGTGACGAATCAGGTATCCGGGACCATAACCGGACGAATGATAGAGGATGGTCAGACTGTGAAAAAGGGAGATGTACTATATACGATTTCCCATGAAGCACAATCTTTGCAGTTAGAGTCATTAAAGAAACAGCTGGCAGATAATGATGAAAAGGAAGAAATGCTTAAAGTATACCAGGCGTGGCTGCAGGATGGAGAAGAGTTTCCGGTAAGTGCATCGGACAATTTGTATTATAGTGAGGTTACTACGCGGAAAATGTTGGTGGAATTAAAAGAGGAAAGCACCAAACAGATTTACTCAGAGCAATTACTGGCTTATGAAACAAAGTTGAATGCCAATGAAACTATGGCTGATTACTACAAGGAAGCCATCAATAAGTCCAGACAATTGATAGAAGCAATAAAGAATAGAAATAATTCCTTTGGTGAAGCGGAAAGCTATTATCGGAATTATATGGATAATTATTTGGCTCAGTATCAGAATATTATCATTCAATATGATAGTAAGACAAAGGCATGGAGAGATGAGAGCACAGCTTCGGGAAATAGGATCCATACATTAGAGACTGAGATGCAGGCGTTGCAGACCAAGTTAGAAGGGGCAAGGCAGCCTATTTTAACGGTGAGTGTTGAGGAAACAATACCTGAGCAGGAGCCGATAGTAGGCGAGGCAGTGGATACAGCAAGTGTGGATGATTCTGCAGATGCGCCTGTTATAGATGAGGATTTGCAGGCGACGGTTACTGGGCTGGAGCAACAGATACATAGCTTGGAGGCACAGATTAGTGTCGAGAAGTCTGCCAAAGCAGTGTTGGATAGTAATATCAATGATTACAATATACAAAAAAGCAGTGCATTAATTTCTTATGAGAAGGAGAGTATTGCGTCTGTTGAGAACAGCATTTTGGCGTATGAGCAGAATCTCGCTGTTTGTGAGGGTACGGAGTTAGAGTACACCAATGGAAAAAATAATTTAAAGGATCAGGGCTTTAGTCTGGAAATAGAAAACTTTGTGACCCAGGAGAAGTATAGTGTAGCGGAAGAACTGGAGACTTGCAGACAGAGTCGGGCACAGCTTTTACAACAGATAGAGGGATTGCAGCAAAGCGTAGAAAATGCTACTGTAAAGGCTACTATGGATGGAACAATTAACTTGGCAACCGATTTGGTGGAAGGGGACTATCTCACCGCGGGTGCACAGGTGTTATCCATCATACCACAGACTGAAGCGGGCTCCTTTATGGTCAGAAGTTATGTGAAAAATACGGATATTGCGAAAGTACATGAGGGCATGGAGGTGACCTATGAAGTCGGTGCTTATCCCTCCAGAGAGTATGGAACCATGAGGGGAGAAGTGACATTTGTGTCAGCTGATTTAAAGGTGAATGATAGCGGTAGTGCTTATTATGTGGTTGAAACCAGCGTAAATCCGGGAGAACTCTGTAATCGTATGGGTGAGGAGGTGACCTTAAGAGTAGGTATGCTTTGCGAGACAAAGGTGGTTATAGAGACTAAGAGTGTGTTGGAGGTACTGATTGACAAGATGTTTCGGCAGTAAATAGGTAGGAGAATTGTGAATAAATTAAAATTACCAAATAGCACCGAAATCGTACCAAATAGCACATGCGTATTGCAAGTAGGATGCAGATGAAATAAGCTATAAAAGTAGAGAGAAATACAATGTTAATAATCACGATATATTGCGGAGCCTGCTGTGAAAAGATAGCAGCAAGCAAAGCTTTATATAAATAGAAAGACTCCGATAAATTCGCGAAAACCCTCGGAGTCTAACAACACAAGCACTTATGAAAAAGTACCTAGGTAAAGTATATAGCTTTTTCGAGTGAGTGTAAAGAAAATACTTTATTTGAAAGGAAAATTAGTAATATGGAAGTTGCAGTAAAAAATAGTGCATGTTTTTCAGAACTGAAAAATGATGAGATTTTTGATACATACGGAGGAAATGTCAATAGTTATTTAGGTGCTCGTACAGGAATTTATTTAGCAAACTTAATTATGTATAATATTCGAGTTGCTGAAATAAACGGTTATAACGATACGGTAAATAGTAATGGTAGACCTGATTTAATCAAGGATTACCCTGAAAAGCCCACATGGTAAAAGGAGGAAAAAGATGAATAGTAGTTTTATTGAATTGGAAATTGATGAATTACAAGAGACTGATGGTGGTTTAGTAGTAGCTATTGCTACTGTGGTCGGAGCTATTGCAACAGTAGGATGCTTGGCTTATACTGCGTATGAGTCTGCAAAATCCGATGCCTATGATACAGGTAAGCAAGTGGCTTATCAGGATTTGTATAATGGTAAATAAATAGCAATAGGAGTTGTGCATAGGTTGTATTTGACTACGCCTGTGCACAACACTAAAAAGCGAGAGTATAGATTATGAAAGAAAAAAACCATAAATATATTAGAATGTTGATTATTATTTTGAATTTAATTTCATGCATGGCATTGATTGGAAGTGGCTATCTGATGCGTCATAAGATAGCCAGAAAGGTAAATGAAATCACAGAACGTCCCATTATAGAGCTAAACATGTCAATGGAAGAGAAAATGAAGGATTTCGAATATTTATATAATTGTATTGCCACATCACTTCCATTGGATACTTTATCCGGTATAGAGAAGCAATACGGGATTGATTTTGTGGAACGGCATGATTTATATAAAGAGATGATTACTGACACAGAGACTGATTTGGATTTTTATGCAGCAATGAATGCGATTATGGAGGATGTGCCTACCTTTCATACGGATGTACCCTACCCGGATTATGATTATTATGGTACTTTTGGGTGTTGGAATATAGAGGAGGTTTTATCCACCAGAGGAATAAAAAACAAATCAGTATATTGGAATACATTGATGCGGGACAGCTGCACAGAGTTATATGAACTTTCGATTATAAGTAACAAATTTCATTATCAATCCTACACAGGTGAGTATTGTGCTGAGAATGGAGATATCTTACTGGAAATAGATGGTATTGCAGTGGACGACTACATAGACAGAACAATGGCACAGCCGATCAAGTACGATTATATAAATCAAAAAGCCTTTAGGAGATGGTTGACCTTTTGTGCAGAGCCGTATTCCGATGCCATGGCAGTGCCGGTGACTATTAAATTTCGAGATGAGAAAGGGACAATCCATGAGTCGCAGGTATACGTGGATGTAGTGGCAAGTGTATTGGATGGTTATTCCAGGGCATTGGGAGTGAAAAAGAAAGAGCAGAAGCCGGTTTCTGTTGCTGATGACATGTTTTACAGCTATTATGATAGTGAGAATGAAATCCTATATTTGAATATTGGCCAAATAGATAAATGGACAATGCAATCGGTGGCAGATACACTGAAGGATATAAAGTGCACAGATATTATTTTGGATATTCGGAATAATTTTGGAGGGAACTTTGATTACGTGGCAATGTATTTGTATCCATATCTGTATGGAGATGATTTGGAGATAAATCATACATGGTATTTACCGAATACAAAATATGCCAAGAAAATCGTAAGTAACTGGAAAGCGTCCCGCCAACTGGCATTAAAAAAATCTGACTATGTGGCAGAAAATGGTTTAGGACAGTCTCAGGACTATTTGGTTTCAGAAGAAATTACCAGATTGACAGGGGGAATGAATGTACCGGAGGACATGAATGTCTATGTTCTGATATCGGGAGAAACCGGCTCCGCAGCAGATAGGCTCGCGCTTGTGTTGAAGGATTGTAAGAACGCAACACTTATTGGTACGAATACTGCCGGAGAAGGAAGAATGAGTTCTTTCCTTATGGATTATTTGCCGTCCAGTGGGCTGGTGTTCATTTATATGCCTGAGCTGGCCTATAACATTGATGGTACCAATAACGCAGTGGTAGGTACGGCTCCGCACATTTATGTAAAGGAAAGAGAACCGGAAGAAATGGAGAACGGGACGGATAATATGGATATGTATACTTATGAAAACCGACTTCTGTGGGATGATGTGTTACGGAGAGCGGTACAGGAAATCCAGGGTGGGAGACTTCCATAAGGCTACACGAGATTGGGAGCAATTTACTGTTGAAAATAGGAAGGATATTAGGATGAAAGAAGTTAAAATAATGCATATTTCCAGACAAGGAAGCGATTTTTCTCTGGCAGAGGAAACTATCGAAAAGATGTGTAAAGAAGGTTGGGAATTGATTAATGTGTCAGCTGATCCGGCTAATGTGTTAAAACTTATTGTTGTATTTAAGAGATAAATATTATGGTATGAAAGAACAGGTGCGAACTAGATTATATTATGGAGAAGGTACAGATGATTTGGCACAAGCCATTGAAAAGCAAGGAAAGTGTAAAATATCCAAGGAAACGGAGGCGCTCATATGAAGAATATAAGTGTAGCAATATGTGATGATGAAGAATTTTTTAGGGATAGCCTATATTCTTTAGTGACAGCATGTATGAATGAGAATAAATATACGTTTTCTATCGAGAGATACACAGATGGTGAAATGTTATTAGAGGATGTGGCATCAGGTGATAAGGAATATGATTTGTTTTTCTTGGACATTGATATGCCCAAAATGTCCGGTATGGATGTGGCAAAAAGATTACGTCAAAAGGGAGCAAATGGAATCATATGCTTTGTGACCAGTCATGACAGATATGCCTTAGATGCTTATAAAGTAGAAGCCTTAGGTTATGTCATAAAGCCTGCCCAGTATGTGGATGTAAAGAAGTTGGTAGAAAAGGCAGTTATTCAGATTTTTCATCAATATGACATAAAAGAAGCGGAGAAACGCTTTCTGGAGATAAATACCCAGAAAGGAAAGACCCTTGTGGATATGCAGAATATTCTATACATTGAGAAACGCAGAAATCAGAGTGTGATTCATCTGGAAGCTGGTGAAGTGGTATGCTACGAATCACTGAAAAGTCTGTATGACCGGTTGAATCAAAGTGTATTTTGCTACGCACATCAAGGGTATGTGGTGAACTTTGACAAGATTAAAGAGGTATTGCCTACCTTTATAGCCTTGGGCGAAGGACGTGAAGTACCGGTTAGCCGTAAGTACCAAAAGGAACTAAGCGAGCGGCATATGAACATGATATATCAGTTGCAGGAAGCGAGAAGAAAAGAAAGAATGGCTGCAGAAACCGTCTAAGAGTTTCTGCAGCCACTTTTGTATCATGTTGTGGAGGTTGTATTTTCGTTGACGACGGAATGGTTTAGCGACTCAGCTCCGTAGGTATCAGCGTCAGCTCAAAGATAAACTGCTCCTCCTTCAGCTGATATTTTTCTGCCAAGCCGGGACCGCAGCTGTTGGAGCCGATGCCGTTCTGGGCATAGTCCAGGCACAGTACCGTGCTGCCGCAGGGCTCCAGTTCGTAGTTGTGTTTTTTCTCTGTCAGCTCCTCCTGGGTGTAAGGGGAGGCATTAAAGGAAAAAGCTTTGCTGCCGGTGACGAACAGCCCATGGGTGTCTCCATACAGCTTTACATAATCGCAGTGGTAATGGCTGCCGTTTTCCTGGGGACGCAAATAATCCTCATGCAGATTTGCTACCGTATTGGAATAGATGCCGTGGGTGCTTGCATGATGCTTATCCACGTAGCTTTCGTAGGGGCCCATGCCGTAGTAGGTCATCTGACAAAAATCCTCCGGCAGGAATAGGCGCAGGCCAAAGCGGGGCAGCATGGGGAAGTCCTTATGCTTGCAGACCTGCATGGACACCCGGATGCGACCATCGTGACGGATAGACCAGATGGTTTCCAAATCCATCATCCGCTGGATGATAGGAGTGGTCATGCCTGCGGTGACGCGTAGGAGAATTTCCTCCTCCCGGCATTCATAGGTCACATCATATGCCCGTTGGGAAGCCTTGTGATAGCGGGCCTCCATCCAGCGGTGCTTGATATTGCGGTCATTATCCGTAGGTGCACGCCAGATATTTATTTCCATAGGCCGGTCCAGGTATTCCTGACCTGCATATTCCAGACTGGTAAACAGACCGGTGCGCTGATCAAAGCAATAAGAAAAATTACCACCCTGAATCAGCAGGTAGGGCTCTGCCTCTATCAGCTGCAGGGAAGCGGAGGCCGGCCCATGGGATGCAAGCATTTGCTTGGCAATCTGATTGGAGCTGTCCTTATTGTGCAGGGGCAGCTCTTCAAAGCCCAGTACCTCACCCTTGCGGAAGAAGGGGGTAGCTTCCTTGGCATGATAGTAAAGCTTCAAGTAGCAACGGCCCTTGTCCGGTGTTTCCGGGCGTAGGGTGACGGTTGTAGTGGCTTTGGGTGGAACATTGATTTCGGGAATACTGCCAAAGGAGATTACCTCCCCATCACAATCCACTTCGTAGGTGATGGAAATTAGGTCCTTCAGATTGGTAAAGTCCCTCATATTACGCAGTTTTAGCAGGCCATTATTTTGGTCATAATCCACTACTCTCACCGGGCGGTGGATATTTTTATATTCCAGCAGGCCCGTATGGGGGCTACGGTCAGGATACACCAGGCCGTCCATACAGAAATTGCCGTCATGGATTTCTTCTCCATGGTCGCCGCCGTAGTAGTATATGGCTTTGCCATTTTCTGCATAGCCCTTAAAAATACCGTGGTCACACCATTCCCACACGAATCCTCCACAAAGGGAATCGTGGCTGTGGAATAATTGGAAGTAATCCTCCAAATCTCCCGGGCCGTTGCCCATGGCATGACAATATTCACACATCAGATAGGGCTTATCAAAATCACCTTCCAAATATTTCCGAATATCTTCTATGGAAGCATACATAGTACTGTACACATCCAGACTGGAAAAATCGTACTTTCTGTCTTTTTTGGTATGCAGGGCACTTTCGTAGTGGGTTAGTCGTCCCGGGTCAAACTCCTTGGTCCATTTCAGGGCGTTCTCAAAGGCGATACCGTAGGCGCTTTCATTTCCCATGGACCAGAATATTACGCAGGGACGGTTTTTATCCCGGTGCACACATCTTTGCACTCTGTCCAGTACCGGCTCTACAAAAGCAGGGTTTTCCGCCACTCCTTCATTCCAGCGTCTGTCCTTGTTTATCCAGCTGTTATCATCATAAAAGAGTGCACAGGCCCCATGGGCTTCAATATCTGCTTCATCAATGACAAAAAAGCCGTACTCATCACAGAGCTGATAGAATACAGGAGAATTGGGGTAATGGCTGGTGCGGATACCATTAAAATGGTGCTGTTTCATTAAGGTCAAATCTCTTTTCATCTGCTCCATGGTAACAGCAAATCCCGTTGCCGGGTCCGAGTCATGGCGGTTTACACCCCGGAATTTCACGGGAGTACCATTTACCAATACCACCCTGTCTACAATCTTGATTTCCCGGATACCTATCCGGTCGGTAATGACTTCATGGGGAGTTTCCATGATTAAGGTGTATAGGTAGGGTGTCTCCGGGTTCCATAGAGTGGGTTGTGAGACTGTTAGTTCTATGGCACCCGGATACTCTATGCAGGAGGCAACATCGGCAGCTCGACGATTATCCCCTGAAGCCACCACATTACCCTGAGCGTCCAGCAGACGCACTTTCGTAGGGCATGTTTCATTCATATAATTCAGACGAATGCAAACCAGAGCATCTACGGTCTCAGTGATGCATGCAGGGGAGTCCGAGAGCACATTTAGCTGTGTATTCACAAAATAATCCCAGACGCAGCTTTCCGGACGCTTCAATAGGTACACATCTCGGAAAATACCGCTCATGCGGAATTTGTCCTGGTCCTCCAGATAGGTGCCGTCGCACCATTTCAGTACCAGCACTGCCAGACGGTTTTGCCCCTCCCGAAGAAAGGCGGACACATCAAATTCACCGGTGGAATGGGACACCTGATTGTAGCCCACATATTGTCCGTTCAGCCACACATAATAGCAGGAGTCCACACCTTCAAAATTCAAAAAGGTCTTGGGCAGATGAGCCTCCTGGTGGAATTCAAAATCTTTAATATAGGCACCGCAGGGATTATCCTGAGGCACATAAGGAGGGTCAAAGGGAATGGGATAGCACACATTGGTATATTGGTGGCTGTCGTATCCGTAGTTCTGCCATACGCTGGGGACGGGCAGGGTATCAAAGCCGGAGCAGTCGTAGCCTTCCTTGTAGAAGGTATCTTTTAAATCATAAATACTACTGTAATATTGAAAACGCCACTGACCGTTAAGCAGCTGAAAACGGTCGGAGCTTTCCCTGTGATGAACCAGATCCTTTCCGGCCTCCGAGGCAGGAATATAATAGGCTCTGTAGGGCATGGCATTTTCGTGCAGAATTTGTAGATTTTCATAATGTCTGGGAATAAGCATCATTGATCCTCCCTGTCCTTTTTTATACATTATAATTCTTATGAACGCAGAAAACCATTGTCTATATTAGACAAAAGTCCCGGAGAGCTTCAAAAGTACGAATATTATGCATTTAATTATGTATTTAATTATATAGAAGAATTTACAAATTTGCAGAAATATGATATGATTTGCAGGGGATTGAGAGACTATATTGGGGGGCCGATATGTTTAGAGTGGCATTATGTGATGATCAAGCGTGTATTCTTGAACAATTAAAGGAGCTTTTGGAAACTATTTTAAACAAAAGGGGCTGCAAATACGTGATTGAAACCTTTTCCTCAGGTGAGGAATTGGTGAATCAAAAAAGTTATTTTGATGCAGTTTTTTTGGACATTGAGATGCCGGGATTGGATGGTATTCAGACCGGTGAGATTCTTCGCCAGAGAAATTCAGATTGCAAGCTTATTATGGCTACAAGTGCAGTGGAACGTTTTAAAGAGGCGTTTCATATTGGAGCATTTCGTTTTGTAACCAAGCCTTTTAGTTACAAAGAAGTAGAAGAGGCTGTATTATCTACCTTAGAGCTGACAGAAAAGGATGATAGTATTGAACTGTTTTATCAGCGCATACTGTGCCGTGTGAAGCAAAAGGATATTCTTTATGTGCAGGCTTACAATGGCTATTCGGAATTTCAGGTGGGCAATCGGTTGTTCAGAAAAGAAGAGTCCTTAAATAATATTGAGGAGCAATTGGATTCCCGATTTTTTGTGCGAATACATAGACAATATATTGTAAACATGCGTTGGATTTGCAAGTATAATAATGGAGAAGTGACGATTGCGAAGGAAGTGATTCCGGTATCCAAGCGAAAGCGTAAAGAGTTTGAGCAGCAATATATCTATTATGATTTGAAATACAATCGGGGGAGATAATGACGGTAAGTATTTTATTAGTAATCTATTTGGTAGAAACAATAACATACTATATGGTCTATTACCTTTTTTATGGGAAGGTTTTGCGACGGTACCATGTACCTTTGATAGGCATGGTTGCTTTTATTATATTTTGGTTGGTATATGGATGCGATAATCTGTCTTTTGCCAGAGTGGTAAACCACTGTATGTCGGTTGCGGTAATTTATATTGTGCCCAAGGAAAAAATAGGTGCACGGATTACGGGAACCATGATTCTGTTTTTTGTTGTCAACTGTCTGGCTGAGCTTTTGCTGGCACTGGCAGATGGTGTCCTGCATTTTACCAAGATGACCATGAACAATGATATCAAGCAGTTGATTGTATATACGGTGCAGTTATTCCTGTTTGGCATAATTGTTCTCCTTAAAAAGCAATTATCTGCTAAGTCCCAAAATGATATTAAGTCCTGGTTTCAGCGGAATGTCGTAAATGTAGTCATATTCATGGCGATAGCTATACTCTTTGCCATAGCCGGCCTGAAATGGGTGGGAAAGCATGTGGATAATGAACTTTTGCAAGGGCTGACGTTAGCGGTATGTATATTGGCAAACCTTGGTGTGAGTGCATTGGGATTGTTTTCCGTTTACGTAGATAGAACCAATAAAAAAATAAAAGAATTGTATGATAATGAAAAGCATATTAAAGATATGCAGGTGCGCTATTACAATACTTTATTGGAACGGGAAGAGGATACCCGGAAGTATCGGCATGATATGGGCAATCATCTGATTTGTCTGGAACGTTTGGTAGAGCAAAAGGATCTGCAGGCAGTGGAGGCTTATCTGTACCAGATGCAGCAAAGGATGGAGGAGATACAAAAACGGTGTTATTCCACGGGCAATGATATACTGGATATTCTGACCAACCATTATGTCAATGCATTGGGAGCGGATGTGGAAGTAAAGGTTACCGGGCGGATTCAGACCACCATGGACCAGATGCAGTTGTGTACCATCTATGCTAATTTATTGCAAAATGCAGTGGAGGAATTAAACCGGTGTCAGGGACCGTCCTTGCTGGAGGTCACCTTTACCCAGGGAAGGGAATATTTCCAAATCGTAATAAAGAATACCTTGTCGGAAGTAAGCAAAGGCTTGGCCGATAATACCTTTGACACAATCAAGGAGGATAAGCGGAATCATGGACTGGGCTTGCGGAATGTCCGGAAAACGGTGGAGGACGAGGGTGGCATATTGGAGATAGAGAAAAATGAGGAATTTTTCTGTGCCATGGTGACGTTGAAGGTCAATAAATAGTGAAAAACACACCGTTTACCATTTTAAAATCCCGTTTAGGGAGTTGTGATTGAAAAAAAGAAATTAATTTGATATGTTAATTTCAGAAAGAAATTAAATTCAGATAAGGAGAGGGAACGATGTTTGAAGAAATTTGGGATTGGATTTTTGGCGGAAAGCTTTAAGCCGAAGGTATAATGGATAAGGGCCATTATAACCAAAACGAGGGGTTAGACTAGGATGTCGAGCGTGTATGTGAACAAATGGTTTGTTTCACTGCTGCATGGTAGGAGGGACCGAAGCAGCGACACGATGTGAGGGGACATATTGATATCAATAATAGTCATAAAGGGGGCGTGCATCGCACGCCCCCCTTTTTTTAGTGAAATTTAGGCTGTTGGTTATTCCATTTTTCATAAAGTGCTAAATAATTTTGTTCTATCTGCTCAAAAGGTACCCAGTCATAGTTTAACGTAATCTTTATTGCAGGTGCATTTTCAGCAGAGATTTCACCCAGCAGTTCTTTCAAATCATAATACATCATATCATTGTCGATGGATTTCACCAACTGTTCTTCTTCGTCTGTGAGAGAAGTACCCAAATATTTTTCATATATCAAATCCAGAAGTTTGTCTTCTGCCCGGCAGTACTCGCCCAGGCAGCGTTTCAACGGACGAGGGACATCTGACATATAGGCTTCACTGGCATCGTGAATCAGGCAGGCCAGAACCAGTCGGGAGGAATAGCCTCTCTTTTCTGCTTCCAGTGCACAGTTGATGCAATGCTGTGCCACGGAGAAAAAGGTCTTCACATGTCCATTACCTCTGCAAGTAAGAGACAGGGCGTGGGCAATATCTCTGATATCCACCTGAGCCATGTCCGGCTCCAAGGGATCAAAATGTTTTCCTGTGTAAGTGGTAATGTAACTCATATAGCAGCTCCAATGGAATTTCTTGTAGTCGTTTGTTGGTTATTGGGGCTCGTCCAAATAACGTTCTACCCGTAGCTTTAAATGGTACTTATCCCGTAGTAGGGCAATTTGCTTCATCATATCTGTTTTATGATGAAGGTCCAGTGCGGTCTGATCCCGCCAGCGGTCAATGAGCAGAACTGTCTCCGGGTCTTCCATGGGGAAGAAATATTCATATCGCTCATTTCCTTCCTCAGCCTGCACCGCGTCCACGATACCCTTTTCCATCATTTCTTTGGCAAATTCTCGGGCACTTCCGTTTTTACCTGTGTAGTATAGATTGACTGTGATGCTCATAAAATGAATTCCCTTTCGGTATTTTTCGCAATCGGGTGGTTGCGGATTAGGGCCTACTCTGCCAATTTAGAGTAGATAAGGGTATCTTTCCAAATAGGCTGATTGTCCGCATCCCTCCAAAAGTAGATATTCTTTTTCAGGTGTGCTTCCTTTTCAAAGCCCAATGCTTCCAGTAATTTGCGGGAATTGATATTTTTCGGGTCGCATTCGGCATAAATCCGATGTATTCCACGGCCAAAGGCGCTGGAAATTAATGCTTCACAGCTTTCCTTGGCATATCCTTGCCGCCAATAGGCTTTATTGAAAACAAATCCTATTTCCAAGGTCTCATAATCATTTTTTCCCATATAGACATTTCCAATCACTTTGTGATTGCTTTTCAGCTCCACAGCAATCATTTCGTTGGATGAAATTTTCCATTTCAGATTGGTTCTGGCATCATCCATAGACATGGGTTTATGAGGCTCAAATTCAACCACATCCGGATCAGATAAGTATTCAAATAAATCAGTTAAATCATCTTGGGCAAAGCCTCTTAAAATCAAACGTTCCGTTTCCGCAAATACCATTGGATTCATTTTAGCCTCCTGTAAAGTCTAATAATCTCTCGGAATCTTTAAGCTCGTAAATATAAGGCTTTCAGATTCCTTTTTTATTAAAATCCCCCACTTTTTTATCAAAAACGCTTGACAAATCCATCGAAAAATGCGGCGCTTCGCGCCCTTATTTATAAGACATATTTTTCGATTGGAGGCGATTTTATTTGTTACCTGTTAATTGCGGCAGTCATTCCGACTACCAGAACTTTGTTATTAAAAATCTTCGTAAATATTATCCTAACCCAGATGCAATTGCTCGCTCTACATGGGATATCATTGAACGTTTTTGGACATTGGATTTATCTTACACTGACGTACTTTTGCGTGATAAATACTCTAAATTCGGTCCGGCTCCTAGAATTCCTTCCTGTATGCAGCGCTCTTATCTTTTATCCATTGACTTTAAGGTTACTTCCATAACCGATTGGGCGGCTCAGCTTAAAATCAATCCTTTATACGCCATACTCAGTGGTTTTGAAGTAGGAAATACACCGGGTGTTGGTACTTTTTATGATTTTTTTGACCGTTTATGGGATTCTGATGATAATAACCTTTCTTCTCATATCCACCCTCTCAAAACCAAGGTTAAGAAACCGAAATACAACGGTGCAAAAGCAGAACCTGTTGAAAACGTTACGGTTGCAGAATTACTTCCTCAACTTGAGAACACTTCCTTTTCTTCCAAGGAGCAGCCTTATCATTCCTTACTTCAAATCTATAAAAATGAATTTCTTGATGTGTCTGTTTCTAAAGGATTAATCACCAAAGATTCTTTAGCTATAGCCGGTGACGGAACTCCAGTAGTTTCCTCTCACAGAATGAGAAGCCATCGCATTTGTGATTGTGCTGAAAAGGGAATTTCTGACTGTAACTGTGACAGATATTTTTCCCAACCCGACTGTGATATCGGATGGGATTCTTCCAGAGACTGCTGGTATCATGGATACGATTTATATATGCTGGTTGCATCCGATTCTGAAAGTGACCTTCCTGTTTTCCCTTTTTTAAATCCAGCTTCAAAACACGATTCTCATTGCTTTCTGGAAACATTTTTCAGAATGAAATCGTTTCTTCCGGATTTCAATGTTACAAAGTTACTCTTGGATTCCGCTCATGATGCAATGCCTATCTATGAATACTGTAAACGCGGGAACATCGTACCTTTCATTGATTTGAATAAAAAACGTGGTATCAAAGTCAAATACAAAAATGACTTCACTATCGGAAAAGATGGTGTTCCTGTCTGTAAAGAAGGGCTTCGTATGAATCATGACGGTTGCGAGCCATCCAAGCACAGATTAAAGTTCAGATGTCCGCTTTCAAGCAGAAAACACGGCTGTTCCTGTGAACATCCCTGCTCTGATTCAAAGTACGGCAGAACAGTACATCTTGCCATGAAAGACAATCCAAGATTGATTAACATACCACCTCGTGACAGTGAGGAATGGAAAACGGAATTTAACGCAAGAACCTCTGCGGAACGTTCCAATAAACGTGAGAAATTAGACTTTAAATTAGAAGACGGCAGACACCGCTCTACTAAGATGTGGTACTGCCGCCTCTATCACATCATGATGCTACAGCATCTTGATGCATGGGATTTGCCCTATGAATCCGCCCTGAGAAAGTTGATTCTACAAACGGCATAATCCTATTTAGATTATACACTCTTTCCCGGCATAGCGACAACCGTTATGTCTATTTCTCATGTCCTTTTTTATCTTTTTCGGATAATATTAACTTTTCAATGTTCATTGTCAGCTAAGCTGACCATAATCACTCAGGATTCCGAGAGATTATTCTATTTCTTTTCATTGGTTACAATATGCTCAATGCCTGTATGTTCCTTGCTTAGATATTCCTTTAAAAAGGTAGGGAATGCTTTGTATTTATCCAGGTCTTCAATGGGAATCCAGTGCATTTCTTCTTTTGCACCGTAGCTGTAGCTATTACTGTGTAGCTCCTGGGTACCCCTGGGTTTCATCAGAAAATAGAAGCTGATTTCGTGACAATCCAGCCCCTTTAGGGTGCCGGTATTTTCATCGAAGAAGTTCTCATGGATTACTGCCAGCCGGTCAATTTCATAATGGACACCGGTTTCTTCATATACTTCACGTGTTACGGCAGCTTCGGCAGTTTCGCCCATGTGTACGCCACCGCCGATGGAATAAAGGTAGTCCTCGTTGGCATTGCCTGCAAACAGCACGCAGCCCTTTTCGATGATGATGGCACCGGCTCTGTACCGGAACCATTGATTTCCTTGGGTAAATCCACAATCAGTCATAAGTTTCTCCTTTGGATGTACATTAATTTTATAGTAACACGATTCCGCTGATATTTCATCAAATTTGAAATATTTTCTTTGATTTTTGTGTGGCTCGCCATGAGACATGCCGACGGCCCGCCATGAGACATGCCAGTCATCTGCCATGAGACATGCCGACGGCCTGCCATGAGACATGCCAGTCATCTGCCATGAGACATGCCGACGGCCTGCCATGAGACATGCCAGTCATCTGCCATGAGACATGCCGACAATCCGCCATGAGACATGCCGACACTCCCGGTGCCCCGGTGGGGCCCCGGGAGTGTCGCGGCATTCGCCGTATACATTCTCACAAAAGTATGTCTGCCGGTAAGCAAGCTTCCCGCAGACATATTTTGCTCGCCTGTGCATGTCTCATTGCTCGCGCACTTTATAAATTTTTCACAAATAATTTCTTTAAAAGAAGTTGACATTATATAGTGACAGTGATATTTTATGTACAGATGGTGTTAGCACTCTCCTTGATTGAGTGCTAACAATCAAAACCGCAAATAGGATGAAAGGAGTGAGGGGATGCAGTTGGATGAGAGAAAAACAAAGATATTGCAAGCCATCATCCGCAACTATTTGGAGACCGGAGAGCCTGTGGGCAGTAGGACCATTTCCAAATATACTGATTTGAACCTGAGCTCCGCTACCATTCGTAATGAGATGGCTGATTTGGAGGAGATGGGCTACATCCTACAGCCCCACACTTCCGCAGGCCGTATTCCTTCGGACATGGGTTACCGCTTTTATGTGGATGCCATGATGGCTGAAAAGGAGCGGGAAGTGGATGAGATGAAGGAGATGCTGGTAGAGCGTCAGGACAAGATGGAGACCTTGCTGAAGCAGGTAGTAAAGGTTTTGGCACAGAATACCCAGTATGCTACCATGATATCCGCCCCCAGTACCCATCGGAACAAGCTGAAGTTCATTCAGCTGTCCAGAGTGGACGCTTCCCATATTTTAGCAGTCATTGTGATAGAGGGTAATGTGATAAAGAACAATATCCTGGAGGTCAATGAGGAACTTTCCGACGAGACCTTGCTCAAGCTGAACATCCTGCTAAATACCAATCTCAATGGTTTATCTATAGAAGAGATTAATCTGGGTATGATAGCTACCATGAAGCAGCAGGCGGGTATTCACAGCGACATCGTCAGTGAGGTCATCGATGCTGTGGCACAGTCCATTAAAGCGGATGAGGATTTGGAGATTTATACCAGCGGCACCAACAATATTTTCCGTTATCCGGAGCTGGCAGACCAGCAAAGGGCCAGCGAACTGATTAATACCTTTGAGGAGAAACAGCAGCTTACCGGACTGGTGCAGGAGACCCTTTTGGATGAGAACAGCACCGGCATTCAGGTATATATCGGAAATGAGACGCCGGTCCAGAGTATGAAGGATTGTAGTGTGGTTACGGCCACCTATGAGCTGGGTGAGGGTATGAAGGGTACCATCGGTATCATTGGTCCCAAGCGGATGGATTATGATAAGGTTATCCGGACCCTGCGGAATCTGCAGAACCAGTTGGATGAACTATACAAAGAAGAGGACAAATAACAAGCCATAGGCGGTTGTTTGAGATAGAAAGGAAGAAGAAAATGGCAGACAATAAGGATTTGACCGAAGAAATCACCGGTGATGGTATGGCAGGAGCCGATGAGACCATGGCTGAGGAGGTTTATATGGAGGATGCAGAGGCAGATAATGAAGAAGTAGAAGCTGATGCTACAGAGACTGAAGCTGCTGAAGAAGCAGAGAGTTCAGGAGAGGGTAAGACCGGCTGGGCTGAAAAGAGAGCAGCCAAGAAGCAGGCCAAACAAAAGGAAGAAGCTTACAAGGAGCAAATTGCCCAGTTAGAGGATAAGGTGATGCGCCAGATGGCTGAGTTTGAGAATTTCCGTAAGAGAACGGAAAAGGAGAAGCAGGCCATGTTTGAAACCGGAGCAAAGAGTATTATAGAAAAGATTCTTCCGGTGGTTGATAATTTTGAAAGAGGATTTGCTACAGTAGATCCTGCGGATGAAGAGGATGCCTTTGTGGACGGCATGAGAAAGGTTTACAAGCAGCTGATGACAGAGCTTGAAAAGCTGGAAGTGAAGCCCATTGAAGCAGTGGGATGTGAATTTGATCCCAATCTGCACAATGCAGTGATGCAGGCAGAGAGTGATGAATACGAGTCAGGTATTATTGCTCAGGAGTTATTAAAAGGTTACACATACCGTGATTCGGTAGTCAGACATAGTATGGTTTCAGTAACAATCTAGTTGTTTATCTATAATTTATAGGAGGAGAAGAAAATGAGTAAGATTATTGGTATTGACTTAGGTACAACCAACAGCTGTGTAGCTGTAATGGAAGGTGGTAAGCCCACCGTTATCGCAAATGCAGAGGGTGCAAGAACCACACCTTCCGTAGTAGCGTTTACTAAGAATGGAGAGCGTCTGGTAGGTGAGCCTGCAAAGCGTCAGGCAGTTACTAACGCAGAGAAGACCATCGCATCCATCAAGAGAGATATGGGTACTGACAATGGTCGTACCATCGATGACAAGAAGTATTCTCCCCAGCAGATTTCTGCAATGATTCTGCAGAAGCTTAAGGCAGACGCTGAGAGCTATCTGGGCGAGAAGGTAACTGAGGCAGTTATCACCGTTCCTGCATATTTCAATGACGCACAGCGTCAGGCTACC
>JAFUKS010000139.1 GCA_017473445.1 Lachnospiraceae bacterium | reverse complement strand
TTGACCTAAATGTACTTTCCAAAATACGCGGTTTCTCATATATGACTGCCTATTTGTCCAATCCTTCCCTAATAAATTATGAGAATCATGGTATGCTTTATGACGAAATTGCACCTCTGCTATTAAAAATCTGCGAAGATTTTTTCACAGCAGATGTATTCCGGGAAATGGCGGTATATTCCGATTTACTATTGGTATTGTCCAAATTCGGCAGATACCGTATGGCCCAGGATGACCAGTCCATTCTGGCAGAGACAGGCATCAACCGGCAGACCAATCTGATGGCGCGCTTAAATGTGGTATTTGATTATCTGGACGCACATTTTGCAGAAGATATTTCCCTGGAAAAGGTGGCAGACATTGCCGGCTTCTCTAAGTTCCATTTTTCCAGACTGTTTAAGCAATGCACCGGTTATAACTTTTATGATTACCTGTGTTACCGACGCATCAAGAACGCAGAGACCATGCTACTAAAGCCCGGTGCCTCCATCACAGAGATTGCACTTTATTCCGGCTTTTCCAGTCTCTCTACCTTTAACCGAACCTTTAAAAAGCTGAAAAATTGTACTCCTACAGAATACCGGAGCCTATATAATAACGGTGACCAAATGCATCCTGTACGCTAAAGAGCGGGCACGAAATTCGTGCCCGCTTTCTTAACGCTCAAATCTAAAATAATCAAAATCAAAATTACTGCCGGGCAGGAAAATAAATTCCACTTTCCCCTTACCGGTGAGCTTTTCAAAGGAAAAATGTTGCTCTTCGTAGGACTTTTCGCCGCCACCTGCAAACTCTACGATGCGATTCACAGTCTCTCCCTTTTCGCCGGTAAAATGAATATGAATGGTATTTGCTTCCAAAGGGGTATATCCGCTGATAGTAATACCGGAGGTACCCTCCCCTCCAAAGTCCATATTTTCATACTCCAGCGTTACATTGTTACCGATACCGGTAACAGCGTTGCCGTTCTCCGTAAACTCATCACCATATACACGGTTGCATTCTCCTGCAAACAGCTGCCCAAAGGCTTTTTCAAAATACTTAAATGCAAAGCCCTTTAAATGTACCTTTTGATGACGCAGCAAGAATCCTAAGGTAGCAATGCCCTTTATACGCTCGGGCAGCTTGTAAGTCTCCTCTTGGTACACATTCCACTGAGAAGGCTTCTGATAATGCAAGGTACTGAGCAGTCTGCCTCCCTGCATGGGATGACCCAGCCACAGTTCAATTGGATACACATCCGCTGACAGGGCAAATACAGGTATTGTAATCTCATCAGAACCATATTCTCCAAAATCAATATCTGTATATACCGCACCACTGACACAATCTCTGGAGGTAGCAATTCCCTTTTCATTGCCGTTGGTCACTTCTCCGATAATATCCGAATGGAGACCGGCAGAAATCAACTCATAGGGATTTAAGAACGCCTGTCCCAGTCCCTCAGCCTTACATTCCAGCTGGGAAATCACAGTCACATGATTCATACTGCTGTTGCTCATACAACGTACTCGGAATTCTCCATCCCCCAGTGCCGTAATCTTGGCCCTATGTACATTGCCTTCTGCGGAAATCTCCTCCACCTTGGCAAAACCGATATCAATGGCGGCATCATTTACCACCTTGAAGACCAGATTTCGGTCTGTGGCATCTGCAGGATAAATCACTGCCTCTACTATTAATTCTCTCTTTTCATCCGTAAAATTCAGGCCTTCCGGTGCCCTCAACTCCACCTTTCGCACGGGAATCTGGTAATCCTCCGGTTTCATGAAACTCTCCGCACATGCATCCAAATGGCCAAGTGCCTCCGCCCCCACATCCTTTGTCTGTAAGGTTATGGTAGCCGGCTCCAGCGCACGTCCCTTAACAGTCACTTGAATCTCTCCAGCCTCATGCGTAGTACCAATCACTGCCAGTAGTTTACCCGAAAAAAGCTTTCTTACATTGGTCTTGTACTGGTCAAAGTCCGTACTGTCTCCGTTATCCAGACCCAGCAAACGTCCCGCTCCGGTAACCTGTACCTCCACGTAATCTACTGCATTCTCTACGGGGTGACCGTCCTCATCCACAGTTTCTATGGTAATAAAACCTAAATCCTTATTATCCGCATGTAATTCTGTTCTGTCCGCAGTAAGAACAATCTTCTTACTGTCCTTAAAAGAGCACCTGCTCTCCCTTGTCAACTCATTTCCCTTTTCGTCATAGGCCACAGCGGTAATCGTACCCGGCTCATAAGTCACCTGCCAATCGCCCAAAAGCTTCTTGCCATGGGCATGGTCGATGGTCTGCTTGCCCTGGGATACTCCATTTACAAACAGCTCTACACAGGGGGCATTGGTAGCTGCTCTCACATCCACCCTTTGGCCGGGATTAAAATCCCAGTAGGGGAACAAATGCAGCACAGTGGCACTCTCCGGCTTTACCCATTCTGCACCAAACACATAATAGGAATCCTTTGGAAATCCCGCTGTATCCACCTGCCCAAAGTAAGAATTCTTGGTATGATAGGGGGTGGGCTCACCAATATAATCACAACCGGTCCATAAGAACTGACCAAAAGCAAAGGTCGCATCCCTGTCATCGGTAATGCATTTCTCCACACTCTTGGCACCCCAGCTGGTAGAAGAATTACCCAATGCAGAACACTGCAAATCCTCATCTGCCAGAATAGACTGGGACAAGGGGAAATGATAAATCCCTCGGCTCTGTACAATAGAAGCCGTCTCACTACCGTAAATAATCCAATCCGGGTACTTCTTATGATGCTCTTCATAATACTTCTCGGCGTAATTATAGCCTGCCAGTTTCACAATATCGGCACACTTCTGGGCATTTTCCCATGGCATATAATTAGAACCAATGGTAATAGGTGCATTTTCCTTGGGATCATGGGCTCTCACATAGTCAATCAGATAACGGGTAATTTCCTGCCCATGCTCATCTGCATGGGTATCGTAAATCTCATTACCAATGGACCAGAGCATCACAGAAGGATGATTACGGTCCCTCCGAATCCAGCTGGCCACATCCCGCTGTGCCCACTCTTTAAAGAACCGTCCATAATCGTAGGGATTCTTACATCTCTCCCACATATCAAAGGCCTCATCCATTACCAAAAAGCCCATTCTGTCCGCTAATTCCATCAATTCAGGTGCGGGCATATTATGGCTGGTACGGATGGCATTGACACCCATTCCCCGCAGGGTATGGAACTTACGAATCATAGCCGCGTCATTGTATACCGCACCGATGCAGCCAAAATCATGATGCTCACAGACACCATGGACCTTTACATTGCGTCCGTTTAAATAAAAGCCCGTATCAGGGTCAAAGCTCATGGTACGGAAACCGATGGTAATCTGCTCACTGTCCACTGCCTGTCCATCCAGACACAGTTCTACCTGCAAGTCATAACAATTAGGGGCTTCCATATCCCAAAGAGCCGGGTTCTCCACCACACACGCCAGCTTTGCCTGACCATTAATTACAGGACTGCTCCCCAACTCCTGTACCGGTACTCCGTCCTTCCACAGGCAATAGGTCACCATCGCCCTGCCGGCCTCAGTGCCCGCCACTTCTGTCTCAATCTCCGTGTAGAATCCATCATCCACCTTGGTGGTATGTACATAAGTACCATCCAATACCAGATAAGCCTGTCCACATACCTTTAACCACACATTCCGATAAATACCCGCACCGGAATACCAACGGCTGTTAGGCGCCTGATGACGCACCTGTACCAGCAATTCATTGTCCCCATCAGTGAGATAGTCTGTCACATCCATATCAAAGGTGGAATAACCGTATTTCCAGTCCCCTACCACCTGTCCATTCATATATACAGTGGAATCCATATACACGCCATCGAAACGTACAATGACTCTCTCCTCACCTTTCAGTTCTCCGCTCATCACCTTCCGGTACCAGCCACAGCTGTCCTCATACAGATTCTTGGTATTATAAATCAACCAGTCATGGGGTAGCTCCACTGCCTGAAACGCAGCCTCTCTACCCTGTACATCCTTAAGCTCCGTCCCCAAAGGGGTCTTCAAAAAGCTCCATCCATCATTGTATAACTGCCTTGTCACTGCAATACCTCCTTTTTCCTATGCACTTTGTTATCCCCAATATCCCCATATATCTGATTCTATTTTAAGCTATTTTCACACAAAGCAAAATGGTATATCTTGCGTTTCAACTGTAAAATCTTGTTCGCAGCTCTCGTATACCAAAAAAGAAATGAGGACCGGTGTTTGTGTCCTCATTTCTCTATATAAATCCCCAATATAAAATAAATCAAATTCCAATATCTGTGCGTTCTGTCATATTATGTACAATTTCTTTTACCAAAAGCGGTAAGAAGGGCTTCGTAATATAATCATCACAGCCATACTCAGCAAAGCCCGCAGAGATATCCAACGTTTTATCTCCGGTCATCAACACCACAGGGGTCCGATATTTTTCCCGAATCCGTTTCAATGTTTCCAGACCATCCATTCCCGGCATCTTCACATCCAACAAAATCAAATCAAATTCACAGCCTTCCAGAATCTTCAAAGCCTCCAAGCCACTACCGGCAGAAACCAGCTGATACATCGGCTCATCCTTCATGATATGCTCAATGATTTTATTATTCATCATCTCATCATCCACAGTCAAAATCCTTCGTTGCATGGAATCGATTTGTTTCATAGCATAATTTTTGTCCTCATCAATCATCTGTAGCATCATCTTGGCAATATGGGGGTCAAACTGCGTTCCCATACCCTTTTCAATTTCACTACGCACAATCTCTTGGGGCAGTGCCTCGCGATAACTGCGATTGGAAGCCATTGCATCATATGCATCCGCCACACCTAAAATCCGGGCAACTTCCGGGATATTTTCTCCCGACAGCCCATTGGGATAACCTTTTCCATCGTACCGTTCATGGTGATATTTTGCCGCAACCGCTATGTAATCGCCATCGGAAATTCCTCGCAAAATGTGATATCCGGTTAGCGGATGAATCTTAATAATATTATACTCCTCCTCCGTCAGCCTGCCCGGTTTATTAATTATTTCCGCAGGAATCCGAATCTTACCCACATCATGCAAAAGCCCCGCATGATAGATTGCCTCCTGTTCCGCCTTACTCTTTCCCAATCTTTCTGCAAGCATCCGAGCATACTTTGCCACCCGTTTTGAATGACCACAGGTGTAACGGTCCTTTGCATCTACCGCTTCACTGAGGGCCGTAACCGTCTGCTCAAAGAGTCTTTTCATCTTCTGCTGCTGAATTCTCAGTTCTTCTGTCTGTTCCTCTACCCTTGCCTCCAATTCAGCCTGAAACTTCTCCTTCTGTGCTGCCAGCCTTATCTTTTCAAATTCCTCCAGCACAGCCTGCAATATGGTAAACACCAATAAAACAATCAATCCTATGCCCAAATAAATACCGAACAGGTGGAAATCAAACAGATAAAATCCTACAATTTCCAAAATACAGAACAAAATAAACAAAAGCATTCCGCCTGCTGCAACAGAGTACTCTCTTATCCGCTTTGTAACAATATCAACAGACACAGTGACAATAAATAATACAATTCCCACTCCCATCCAGATATGAGAGAACACTAAGGTAGTGTGTAATTCTGCCAAACCGCAAAAAGATAAAACAACATTCAAAAAGGCCTGTAAAAAAACACACCACACAAACAACATATATGCCTTCTGGTATTTATATTTCTGTATCTCATTGAAATATAGCCCAATAAAGCCTGTTACAATTTCTATTAAAATATAAGCAAATATTGCACTATAGGATGGTGAAGCAAATAGTAACTGCCGCATATTGGATTCGCTGATACTCCACAAACCAATTACCAACATGGTCTGACCCAAAAACAAAACGGCATTCCCTTTTTTTATCTTGTTACGCGTGAAAAAATGTGCCAATATGGCCAAAATACCTATCATAATCAAAACCACAGCTGCAACTGCCATGGGGATATTTTTGTACAATACCGCAAACCACGCGTTATTACCATAGCCGATTCGGATTTCATTCAGGTTCCCCTGATTTTTTACCTTAAAGTGCACGCTGATGCTTTTTTCTGCATCCTGGGATACCAAGTCAACCATCACATAGGCACTGGGCGGATATTCCTTCACATGCTCCAGATTTTCTACACAGTAGCTACCTCTGGAAATCCCATCAATATAGACCTCTACCTCCTGAAGGGCCGTGCGCAAAAACAGACGCATTCCATCCTTCACATAGGTAGGAATGACATTTTCCAAAACAATCGTCTCATCCTTATTACAGGACACCACCATTGGCAAAGTAACCTGCCTTGCATCCTCTCCCTGTCGTAATGTCCAATTCTCATTAAAGGTAAAGGTATCAAAGCTTCCTATGTAGGCCTCTCCGGCCTCTCCCGGTTTACACAAGCCGATTAGAAAAAACACAATCCCCAGTACCAACAAACCATTTGCAAGCACTTGAACATATTTCTTCGCTTTTCTCACAGTGCATTCCTCTTTTCTTTTGTAATCTCTTGGTATATGTAACAAATTCTGTCATATTGCTCAAAAAGACTCATCTGCATGCTCATAAGCTCATCCGGTAAATTTTCTCCTGACATTTTCTCCATTTTGTAAGCTAAATCTCCCAACTCCATAGCCCCTATAGAGTATGCATTATTTTTAAACCCATGGATTCGGATACAATAGTTCTTATTATCCTTGGTTTCCCAATATCCGTTCAATTCTTCCTTGATGCTCAGCTGCGAAAAATCCTGTAAGAGCTCCCAATAAAACTCTGCATCTCCGCTACATGTTTTTAGTCCCGCATGCACATTGATTTCCGGGAGCCGCTCCTGCAATTCCTGATAATCAGGTGCTTGATAGGCATCTACCGTTCCCCCGTCTTTTATGATCAGCTGCTGGGGAAGTAAACGCAGAAGCACTTTATCTAATTTAGCCGGGACAATGGGCTTGGACAAAAAGTCTGCAAACCCTTCTTTCAGATAGTTCTCCCTATCACTGACGATTGCATTGGCTGTAAGCATTACAACAGGAACCTTTTCACACAGCTTCCTCTCCCGCATTTCATGCAGCACTTCTATCCCATCCATTCCGGGCATCATATGATCAAGAAAAATAATATCAAAGGCATTCGTCTCCAGCAAATTCAGACATTCTCTTCCGCTCTCTGCCTCAATAATCTGCATTTTGGTACCCTTTAAAAGATTCCGGAATACTTTCAGATTCATCCGATAATCATCTACCACCAACACCCTTGCATCCGGCGCTGTAAATGGCGTGCGATAATCGCTGATCCTCTTTGCCTGATGAAGCCGCTCTCTAAAATTTCCTACAGACAAGGGATCCACAATTTTCTGCTTTAATTCAAAGAAAAACTCGCTTCCCCGTTCATACTCACTACGAATCTGTAGCTCGCTATCCATTAAAGCCAATATTTGCTGAACAATTGTCATCCCCAAGCCGCTCCCCTCTACATTACGGTTACGGGAAGCATCAAATCTTTGAAATGCATCATATATCTTACCAATATCCTCCTGCCTGATTCCAATTCCGGTGTCCCGAACCGAAAACAGCAGTATGGCATTTTCTCCCTCTTTCCTACAGCGTACCTTCAATGTTACAGTTCCTTTTTCCGTATACTTTACCGCATTGGTCAGGATATTCAGCAAAACCTGACGAATTCTTTTATCATCCCCCAAGTACCCGCTTGGAATCTCCGGTTCCACATCAAAAATAAGCTCCAGTTTCTTTTCCTGAGCTTTGATGCTTACCATATTATACAAATCATTCAGCAAACTACCGATTTGATACTCTACAGGAACAATTTCCATCATACCGGATTCAATTTTGGAGGAATCCAGAATTTCATTCACAATACTGAGCAACATAGCCGCAGACTCTTTTACATCTACAGCGTATTCCTGCACGGAAGACTCACTGCTTTCCCGAAGAATCATTTCATTCATTCCCATTATGGCATTAATGGGCGTGCGGATTTCGTGAGACATTTTTGCCAAAAATTGTGACTTTGCCTGATTGGCATTCTCTGCCTCTGTCTTGGCCTTTTCCAGCTCTGCCGTCAGCTTTGCCTTTTCCAAGCTTCCGCTGACAATATCAAACAAACTATTACACACTGACATCACAGCCACAAATATCAAGCAGCGGGGCACCACAAAGAACAACATGAGGTTCAGTAACGGATTAGAATTTACCTGACTTAACACAAAGGAACCATCCATTACATAGTTCTGAACACTTCCGCTGGTCAATAACACCATATTCGCATCACATAACCCCATATAGTAACCGCCGTAAACAATAATAATTGTGCTAAATACAGTCAGTACATACACATAAGACATTATTCTCTTGGATGAGTAAAGGGTTGCGTACAGAAAGGGTAATAAGGACACCAATACCACATGATAGGTAATAAACACTCCCGTTATGGTAAAAACCAACACAATACTGGACAGTATAAAATATTTCACCCACGTTGCAGAAAGAGAAACAAACCTTGTAATAACAAATACTACCACATAAATAAATAGCGACGGAAAAAACGCCTGTAGCATCAAGCTTTGGTCAATTACAAAAATACCCAATATATTTAGAATAAATGCCACAGCATATACCAGCATTGTGACCGAGAAACAATTCATCACATAATTATTGGCAATGTATTCCTTGTCTTCAATATAAATTGCAATATCATCTGCCCGTTTTTCTTTTCTCTGCATAAAACAATTCTCCAATCCCCAAACTACTACCATTTTATTGTAATGCTCCTTTTACCCCCCATCTATTACCCCCTATGGGTAATAATCATACCCCCATAGGGTAATCTTCTTTTATGTATCAATGGCTTCCCATAAAAAGAAAGCCGGTACTTTAGTACCGACTTTTCTTACACTCCAGCCCTCAAATGCTATTGGTTTATTTTGGTAAAGAGCTCTTCTCTGCTGGAAATATGTAATTTTGTAAATATACTGGAAATATGTTTCTTTACCGTATTTTCTGTAATGTATAACTCCTCTGCAATCTCTTTTCGTTTTTTATCTGCCAGCATTTTTTCCAATACTTCCTTCTCCCGTACAGAAAGAAACGAAATTTCCGGCAAAATCTCAATGGCCTGCTCCATTGTAAATACAGGAATCGTACCAATGTAAGAAGCTCCCCTCCCATTCTGCTCTGCAATGGCTTCATAGTCCTGTATCATGCCGTAAAGAAACAGCAACAGCAGTTCACTGGCAATATAGGAAACTGCCAAAAACTCAAAATTCCAATTAATCAGCTGCTCCACCAGCCAAATGGCAATATTTAACAATACTACTGCCACCAGCAGGCCTGCATGCTTGCCGGAATCCACTTTCTTCTTTGCAACAGCATAACAGATTACACCGACCATCAACGCAAAGTAAGCAAACAGATAAATATAATATAAATTATGCAATGGTCCATATACCTTTACTAATTTCGCTGCTCCATCGATAAATACCA
>JAFUKS010000138.1 GCA_017473445.1 Lachnospiraceae bacterium | reverse complement strand
ATAAGGTGCGTAGCACAGGTACATATTTTCGGGAAATGCTGAGACGCTCTCCATTACACAGGGTTGCAGTAATAGTGCGGTTCAGTTCCGGTTGAAGGGATTTTATTTTATGAATATTTACAATCTGTGATTTTGAGATACGGATGAAATCCCGGTCTGACAAGCGGTTTTCCAGTTCATATAGTCGTTGGGATATTTCCAATACTTCTTGGGGAGTATACAGAAAGGTCCGATTATCCACAGACTCAAAGTACAATACCTCCGTCGGGGAGATAAAGAGGGTTTGTTGATTTCCTTTAGCCTGTAATTTGCTGTCAAAAAGTTCTATATGATTTTTTAAACGAATCACTTCCTGATCCGCCTTGCGGCATTTGATGATTATTTGTGTGCCGTTTTCATTTTGTTCAATAATTTGGATATCCATATGTGCACCTCCGAGTATGATTATATTAGATTGGCTACGGGAATACAATCGTGCTTATGGTAAGAGGTACATATGACATGGGTAAGATGCCAAAGACGTGAGAATTTGTGCAAATACGCTAAATAAATATTGGAAATGTGACGATACTAGTGTATAATAAAGTTAACAAATAGTACTTTCGTACATGTCGCCCAATTGAGTTCGTTTTGTAAACAAGGAGGTTTACGGTATGAGTATCAATATTCCAATGATAAATGATTATTCTTATTTATTCTCAGGTATGAGCAGCAGTAGCGGTTCCTCTTCCTTGGGAAATTTGAATTTCTTAAGCGATTATGCCAGTATCAAGAACGGTAGCTATGCCAAGCTGATGAAAGCCTATTACAGCACGGATGCCAGTGATGAGGTGAAGAAACTGGGCAGTAGCAGCGTCAGTTCCCTGACTAAAGAAGAAAATAAGAAGCTGGCTAAAGTGCAGGCTGCTACAGACGCCTTGAAGGAGTCTGCAGATGCTTTGCTTACTACAGGTGAAAAATCATTATTTGAATATAAGGATATTACTGCGAAGGACGAGAACGGTATCGAGACCACTACCAAGGGCTATGACAGGGATGGAATTTATAAGGCTTTGGAAGGTTTTGTAAAAAGCTATAATTCCTTAATCGATGCAGTAGATGCTTCCGGTAATGAAGGAATCAGTGACAGAGCAGTTCGTTTGGCCAATGCCACAGTGGCGAATCTGGGTTCCTTGAATAAAATCGGTATTACTGTAAATGAAGATATGAAACTGGATTTGGACCGGGATACCTTTGACGGTGCCGATATGAGTATGGTAAAGGCATTGTTTCAAGGTGCGGGCTCCTATGGCTATCGTGCATCTGCACAGGCATCTTTGATTGATTATGCAGCCCAGAGAGCATCCACCTCAGGCACCTATACCCAAGGCGGAACCTACACCAGCAGCTATAATAGCGGTAGCCTGTTCAATAGTATATTTTAGGATAATGAACCAATTTTGCTAATTCGCGAACAAAATTAAAAAAATTACAAAAATTTGTATTGACATTTGGAAACAAAGCAGTTATACTATGTTTTGTTCGCAGGAATGGCGGAATTGGCAGACGCGCACGGTTCAGGTCCGTGTGGTAGCAATACCATGAGAGTTCAAGTCTCTTTTCCTGCACGTAAGGCCTCATCCATATGGGTGAGGCTTTTTTTGTATCTTGCAGAACCATTTCCGATATTCGATTAATTTTTCTTTCCTGAAACGGTATAATAGGCTATAATATTTGTGAATGTAATAAGCCAAGCGGCGGCATGTAAATGGGTAGATAAGGAGCAACCATGGGTAGACTTCATAAAGGAGAGGAAACTGAATACAAAAGATGGTATAAGCTGGATTTATCCGCCATTGTTTATCCTACCCTGCAGAGAAGGGATTTTTCTTCTGTATACCGTTTGTCTGTCTTGATGAAGGAACCGGTACAGCCCCGGGTGTTGCAGCAGGCAGTGGATAGGACCCTGCCCCGTTTTCCTACCTACAAGGCGGCTATCCGTAGGGGTGTATTTTGGCGTTATCTGGAGCCCAATCATCGTCCGGGCCCCTTTGTGCAGGAGGATATCAAAAATTCCTGCCAGCCCATGCGATTTAAGGGAAATAACCGTTATTTAATCAGAGTTTATTATTATGGCAACCGTATTGCCTTTGAAGCTCATCATAGCTTGGGAGACGGTACCGGCGGTATGTGTGTATTAAATACCATTGTGGCCAATTACCTGCGTTTGCTGGGACATGAAGAGATTCAGAACGGTGGTTTTGTACTGGATATCAATGAAAAACCGGACCCGGAGGAGCTGGAGGATGCGTATATGAAGTACGCCAATGCCAAGGTGTGTCCTCCCAGACCGGCAGAGAAGACTTATCGTGTAAGAGGCACTAAGGAGCCTTTTTACACATTGAATATCATTGGTGGTATCATGTCTACCTCCCAGGTGCTGGAGGTGGCCAAGAAATACAATGCTACCATTACGGAATACTTAAATGCAGTACTTTTATATGCACTTTTAAAGCGTCAGGAGAATGGGTTTCACCTGCGGCTTCGTCCTGTGCGGATTGCAATGCCGGTGAATTTGCGGAGATTTTTTCCATCCAAAACCTTGCGTAATTTTATTACCATGATTTATCCCGGCGTGGACCCCAGACTGGGAGAGTACAGCTTTGAGGAAATTGTAGAGCATGTGCATAATTATATGAAGTATCATATCAATGAGAAGCTGCTGCGTGGAGATATTACTACCAATGCCCGTACCCAAAGTAATCCCTTTATCCGTGTGGTGCCTTTGTTTTTAAAGGACTTTGTAGTAAAGCGATTTTATGCCAGGGTTCAGGATCGGAATTCCTCCGCAGGGCTTACCAATATGGGTGTGATGCAGATACCGGAATCCATGAAGCCTTATATTGAACGATATGATATTTATATGGGGCAGCCCTTTTCCAGACGTACCAATTGTGCCATTATCAGTTTTGGAGATTGGCTGACCATAAACTTTACCAGCAGTATTGTGGAAGCGGATGTGGAGCGGTACTTTTTCCGTAAGCTGGTGCAGGATGGGATTCATGTAAAGATAGAAAGCAACCGTAATATGTGATTTTTGGAGAGGGAACCGATATGTCCTATTGTGTGAACTGCGGAGTAGAGTTGGATGATACCGCACAAGCGTGTGCATTGTGTAATACTCCGGTAATTAATCCCAATATATTAAAAAAGAGCAGAGCTGAATTGGAAAAGAGCAGAAAAAATCCGCCCTATCCGGTGGAATCCAGTGAGGTGGAAGATGTAAAGCGTGTGGATATGATTATCCTTTTGACGGTGGTGTTTGGCTCTACCGCACTGATTTGTCTGCTTTTGAATCTTTTTGTGTTTAGCAACAGCAGATGGTCCTTGGCTGTGATGGGGGCCTGTGCTATTTTATGGGTAATTTTTGTACCCTATCTGATTAACCGCAAAATGTCCCCTTTTTTGGCGATTTTGCTGGATGGTTTGATTGTGGCGGTGTATTTGTACATTTTGACCTTTATGGTAGATACGGATAAATGGTTCTGGGGATTGGGACTGCCTATCGTAATTTTGTCTACGGTGGTAATGGAGGGATTTTCCTTCTGTATCAGAAAGCTCCCCCGATCCATCCTGACTATGGGCCTGTATTTCTTTTCTGCAGTGGCAGTCCTTGTGACGGGTTTGGAGGTTATTATAGACTGCTATTTGGGAGGTAGGGTCAGCTTGTCCTGGTCCATGCTGGTATTTACCATTTGCTTGATTGTAGATATTACGATTATTACACTGCTATCCCGCCGGGGCTTGCGGGATGCAGTACGAAGAAGACTGCATTTTTAATGCAGTCTTTTTTAAATAAAAAAAGGAAATGGCGGATTTTTGCAGAATAATAAATATTAGGAGAACTTTTGCTTGCTACATGTCCCATGGGCGAAGAGAGAGAGGCAATATGCAGACAATCAGAGAAAATTTAGAGCAACGTGAAAAAGAATATTTAAGTCCCTATGCTACTTTGAGTATCAATTCCAAAGGACGCCTGCGTCCTGAGGAGCAGTGCGATATCAGACCTGTTTTTCAGCGAGACAGGGACCGTATTATTCATTGTAAGTCTTTTAGACGACTGAAGGATAAGACCCAGGTGTTTCTGACCCCTGAGGGCGATCATTATCGTACCAGATTGACCCATACTCTGGAGGTGGCACAGAATGCCCGTACCATTGCCAGAGCATTAAAGCTGAACGAAGAGCTGGTAGAGGCCATTGCACTGGGACATGATTTGGGACATACTCCCTTTGGTCATGCCGGAGAGCGGGCATTGAACAGAGTTTGTCCGCTGGGATTTGAACATAGTGAACAGAGTGTACGTACCGTAGACCGTCTGGAAAAGGGAGGCCAGGGCTTAAATCTGACCTATGAGGTCAGGGATGGTATCTTAAATCATCAAACCATCGGTAAGCCCCATACCCTGGAGGGTAAGATTGTCCGTTTGTCCGATAAGATTGCATATATTCATCATGATATGGATGACGCTATCCGGGGCGGGATTCTTACGGAGGCAGATGTACCGAAGGAGATTAGCGATGTTATCGGCAAGACCACCGGTGACAGATTAAATTGCTTTATTCATGATATAGTGACTGCCAGTATGGGGCGGAATGATATTTTGATGACTGCACCTGTAGAACAGGCCATGAAGCAGATTCGTCACTTTATGTTTGAAAGGGTATATCAAAATCCTGAGGCAAAGAGTGAAGAAGGGAAGGCAGAGATGCTGATGGAGACTCTTTACGTACATTTCCTGAAAAATGTGGATGATATGCCGGAAGAGTTTTTGAATCTGCTATCCGAGGGTGAGCCCAGAGAGCGGGTTGTGTGTGATTATGTAGGTGCCATGACGGATCGTTTCGCCATTGCCAAGTATGAGGAGATATTTATTCCCAAATCATGGCATGTATAGCATTTTGTTCCTGCAGTCCAAAGACTGTGGGATTGGAAGGATTATGAAATGTACTATTCGGACGAAATTATAGAAGAAGTGAGAAGCAGAAACGATATCGTAGATGTAGTGTCGGGATATGTGAAACTGCAAAAGAAGGGCGGCAATCATTGGGGGCTGTGTCCCTTTCACAATGAAAAATCCCCCTCCTTTTCCGTGTCGGGCAGCAAGCAGATGTATCATTGCTTTGGATGCGGTGCAGGGGGGAATGTATTTACCTTTTTAATGAATTATGAGAACTTTACTTTCCCGGAAGCCATTAAGACCTTGGCAGAACGGGCCGGTGTGCAGCTGCCGGAGGTAGAGGATTCGGAAGAAGCCCGTCAAAAAAAGAATCGCCGGACCAGATTATTGGAGGTCAATAAGGAAGCGGCTAAATTCTTTTATTATCAGCTTCGTTCTCCCCAGGGCGAAATCGGAGCTGCATATTTGGAGAAGCGTCAATTGTCCCAGGAGACCGTACAACATTTCGGACTGGGCTACTCCGGTAAAAGCGGAGCCTATCTGGTCCAGTACCTGCGGCAGAAAGGCTTTGAGGATGAGCTGATTAAGGAGGCCGGACTGGCTACTTATTCCGAGAGAGGTGGACTTGTCAGTCAGTTTTGGAACCGGGTGATGTTTCCCATTCAGGATATTAATCATAGGGTTATCGGGTTTGGCGGACGCGTTATGGGGGATGGAGAACCTAAATATTTGAATTCCCCGGAAACTCCGGTATTTGATAAAAGAAGGAATCTGTACGGATTGAATTTTGCCCGGACAGCGAAAACAGGCAATATCATTCTTTGTGAGGGGTATATGGATGTAATTGCCATGCATCAGGCAGGCTTCACCCAGGCAGTGGCTTCCCTGGGTACCGCATTTACCTCTGAGCAGGCCAGCTTATTACATCGATATACGGAAAATGTACTTTTGGCCTATGACAGTGACGGTGCAGGAGTAAAGGCCGCCTTAAGAGGGATTGGAATTCTGCGCGAAGCGGGTCTTACGGGTAAGGTGATTAATATGCAGCCTTATAAGGACCCGGATGAGTTTATGAAGAATTTGGGAAAGGAAGCCTTTCAGGAGCGGATTGATCAGGCGGAGAACAGCTTTTTCTTTGAAATCCGTATTTTGTCCCAGCAGTATAATATGCAGGACCCGGAAGAAAAGACCAAATTCCATCGGGAAATTGCAAAGAAGCTTTGTGAATTCAAAGAAGAAGTGGAACGGGATAATTATCTTCAGGCCATTGGGGAGAAGTATTTTATCGGTATTGAGAATCTGCGTAAGCTTGTGGGGAACTATGCAGCCCAGACCGGTTTGGTAAAGCCCATGGAGCGGCCGAAATCGGGACAGGCCCAGAAAAACACCCAGGAGGAGCAGAGCAGGAAATCCCAGCGTCTGTTGCTGACCTGGATTGGGGATGAACCGGGACTGTATCAGAAGATTCGCAAGTATATTACAGTGGATGATTTTACGGAGGATTTGTACAAACAGGTAGCAGACAGATTGTTCCGGGAGCTGGACCAGGGAATCTTCAGTCCCGCAGGCATTATCAGTATGTTTGAGGATGAAGAGGAACAGAGACAGGTAGCCCAGCTGTTTAACACCAATTTGCCGGCCTTAGAGACCCGCCAGGAGAGAGAAAAAGCATTCCATGATATTATATACGGAGTCAAAAAGAACAGCTATGATTACTACACCTCCCGTATGGGATCGGATGTAACGGCATTAAATCAGGTTATCGCAGGGAAAAAAGCGTTGGAAGAATTGGCAAAGACGCATATTTCCTTGGAATAAGGCAAGAATAGATGTAAAAAAGAAAAAGAGAAGGTAACGATTGAGGGAAGGACGGAAACACAAAATGGATGAAAACATGCAGGTGAAATTTGACGAGAAGGTAAAGGAACTGCTGGCACTGGCAAAGAAAAAGAAAAATTTGCTTGAGTATCAGGAGATTGTAGATTTCTTTGCCGATTTGCCGGTGGAAGAAGAACAGATGGAAAAACTGCTTGATACACTGGAACAAAAAAATATTGATGTGCTTCGGATTACAGAGGGGGATGATGTAGATAGTGAGGAAATCATTCTGACTGAAGACGATGAAGTGGATGTGGAAAATATTGATTTATCTGTGCCCGATGGTGTCAGCATTGAGGACCCTGTCCGCATGTATTTGAAGGAAATCGGGAAGGTGCCTTTGCTTTCCGCAGACGAAGAGATTGAATTGGCAAAGCGTATGGAGCAGGGGGACCAGGAGGCCAGAAAGCGTCTGGCGGAGGAAAACTTTAGTCTTGTAGTAAGTAATTCCAAGAGATATGTGGGCCGTGGAATGTTGTTCCTGGATTTGATTCAGGAGGGCAATTTGGGATTAATTAAGGCAGTGGAGAAATTCGATTACAGTCAGGGTTACAAATTCTCCACCTATGCGACCTGGTGGATCCGCCAGGCGATTACCCGTGCCATTGCAGATCAGGCACGTACCATCCGTATTCCCGTGCATATGGTGGAAACCATCAATAAGCTGATTCGCGTAAGCCGTCAGCTTCTGCAGGAGCTTGGCAGAGAGCCGTCTCCCGAGGAGATTGCAGCAGAGATGAACATGCCCGTAGAGCGTGTTCGTGAGATTTTGAAAATCAGTCAGGAACCCGTATCTCTGGAGACCCCCATTGGTGAGGAAGAGGATAGTCACTTGGGGGATTTCATTCAGGATGAAAATGTGCCTGTACCTGCTGATGCAGCAGCATTTACTTTGTTGAAGGAACAGCTGGTGGAGGTATTGGGTACTCTTACCGATAGAGAACAGAAGGTACTTCGCCTGCGTTTTGGTCTGGACGATGGCAGGGCACGCACCTTGGAAGAGGTGGGCAAGGAGTTCAATGTGACCAGAGAGCGTATTCGTCAGATTGAAGCAAAAGCATTACGAAAGCTACGTCATCCCAGTCGTAGCCGTAAGTTAAAGGATTATTTGGAATAGAATGAATAAGGAAGTAGTATTATCTGATAGATTAAAAAGTGCAGCAGCGATGGTAACGTGCGGTAACCGGGTAGTGGATGTGGGCTGTGACCATGGCTTTATGTCCATATATCTGGTACAGCAGGGCATTAGTCCCGGGTGTCTGGCAATGGATGTACGGACCGGTCCTTTGTCCCGAGCCAGGGAGCATGTGGCGGAGTATCAGCTGGATGCATACATAGAAACCAGATTGTCGGACGGTCTAAAAGCATATGAGAAGGGCGAAGCGGATGCAATGCTGTGTTGTGGTATGGGAGGTCCCTTGATGTGCCGGATTCTGGAGGAGAGCAGGGAGAAGGTCAAAACTCTGCGGGAATTGATTTTACAACCCCAATCTGAGTTGCCTGCATTTCGCAGATATTTGAGAGAGCATGGTTATCTGATTACCAAGGAAGATATGGTATTGGAGGATGGAAAGTATTATTTTATTCTTCATGTCGTTTTGGATGAAGGAACCGCAGCAGTGCCTTCGGCAGAAGTGATAGTGGAACCTGTATCAGAGGAACGACAGCTGCTATGGGATTCCTTTGGCAGGTACAATTTGGAAAACAGGCATCCGGTATTGCACAGCTATTTAGAATATCGGTTGCATGGTGTGGCCGATATTGAAAGACAATTGGCCGGTCAGAACAAGGAACGGACTTTAGAAAGAAAAGTACAGTTGGAACAGGAAAAAGGGTTGCTTGAGCAAGCCCTGGATACCTATTATCGATGATGTAAGGAAAGAAAGGAGCAGCGGATGATTAAAGTAACCATAAACGGAGAACAAAAGCATTATCCGAAGGGAATCAGTTATGAAACCATCGTGAATGAATACCAGCAGGATTATGACGGCTTAATCGGTTTGGTGGCAGTAAACGGCCGGATTCGTGAGCTTTTCAAGAAGCTTACGGGAGATTGTGAACTGAGCTTTTTTACCTTGAAGGATGCAGTGGGATACAAGTCCTATGTAAGGACAGCTACCATGCTTACCATCAAGAGTATTTTTGATATATTCGGCGAAGAAATTGCACAGCAGTGTCGTGTGGATTTTACCATCGGACATGGCTTGTATATCAATCCCAAGGGCGGAATACCGGCTACAGGGGAGTGCGCGGAACAAATTAAGGCACGTATGCAGGAGTTGGTAGACAAAAAGCTCCCTTTTATGAAGAAATCCTATCCTCTGGATGAGGCGTTGGACCTTTTTGCTGCCCACGGCAGTATGGACAAGGTAAAGCTCCTTCGCTATCGCCGAAGCTCCTTTGTAAATGTATATGAAATTGATGGGTATTATGATTATTATTATGGCTTTATGTTACCCAATGCGGGATATGTGAAATGGTTCGATGTGATTCCCTATGATGAGGGCTTTATGCTGCTTCTGCCTACCAGAAAGAATCCCAAGCAGGTGGAGCCTTTTGCAGAACGAAGACTTTTATTTGAGACCTTGAAGGAATCTGAAAGTTGGGCAGGCAAAATCGGTATTCAGACCGTAGGTGATTTGAATGACCATATTTGTAGCGGTTCCCTAAGTGAACTGATATTGGTGCAGGAGGCAGAGCAGGAGCGTAAGATTGGTGAGATTGCACAGGAGATTGTGCGGCGTGGTAATGTGAAATTTGTTATGATTGCAGGTCCTTCCTCTTCCGGTAAGACCAGTTTTTCACATCGTATTTCCATACAGCTGCGTACCATGGGCAAGACGCCTCATCCCATT
>JAFUKS010000137.1 GCA_017473445.1 Lachnospiraceae bacterium | reverse complement strand
CATCCTATAAAAGACACCGTCAATAAACACTACCGAATGGGCAACTTTTAGAAAATCCCAAAGGGTAGCCCTTGTTGCGGGGAGCATATGTCCGGGGTAACGGAGGCGGGAGGCAGGAGGCGGAAGGGGAGACGAGCGGGGATGCCCTGGGACAGATGGGGGAAGGGACGTGATAGAGGGGCAGGAGGACAAAAAATATCCCGTGGAAAATTCCACGGGATATTATTATGCTTGCTGGTAGTACTGGGCCTGGGCTTCCCACAGCTGGCGGTAGATACCGTCCGTATGCTGCATCAGCTGGTCGTGGTTCCCCACCTGTACGATTTGTCCTTGGTCAAAGACGTAGATTTTGTCGCAGAAACGGCAGCTGGACATACGATGGGATATGTAAATGGCTGTTTTGTCCTCTACCAGTTCGTTGAAATGCTGGTAGATTTCGTACTCTGATACAGGGTCCAGTGCAGAGGTAGGCTCATCCAAAATGACAAAGGGAGCATCCTTGTATAAAGCTCTGGCAATGGCCACCTTTTGGGCTTCTCCGCCGGAGATTTCCACGCCGTTGTCTTCCACCTGGTAAATATTGGTTCGGATACCCTCCGGCATCTGGGCAAGACGCTGCCCAAAGCCTGCCTGCTCCAAACAGGCCTGTACCTTCTCCTGCAAATATTCCTTGGAAGCCGCCACATTTTCTGCCAGGGAGGCAGAAAAGAGCTGGAAGTCCTGGAATACCACGGAGAACAGACGGATATACTCCTCGTAGTCATACAGCTTAATATCGATACCGTTTAAGAGGATCTGACCTTCAGTGGGGTCATAGAGTCTGCACAGGAGCTTGATAAAGGTACTCTTACCTGCACCATTCTTTCCTACCACTGCAGTCTTTCCTCCCAAAGTAATTTGGGTGTTTACATGATTTAATACCATTTCTTCACTGTTGGGATAATGGAAGGACACATCCTTAAATTCAATCACATATTCATTATCATCACGCTTTTCAATGGGCAGGGTACCATCATATTTTTCATTCTTCAGTTCCATGAAATCATAAAAATAGGACAGATATTTGCTTCGCAGTTCCATATTTACATAGGAATAGGTAATGCTCTGCACTGCCATATAAAACTGCTGGAAGGCACCGATATATTTCAGCACATTACCCACGGATATGAGCCCCAAGGTAGCCTTTAAGCCGATATACACATAACTGGTTATCTGCAACAACAGCAGCACAATGGCCTCTAAGATTCCTGATTTATGCATTTCGCCAATCATTTCACGGGCATTCCCCTCCACCTGCGCCTGATTGGAACGAATTTCCTTCATAATCATGTCTTGCATGTCATAGAGACGGACATATTTCCCCTGGGCATAATCCCATATAAAGCTAAAGAAATATCCAAAGGTACGGTTTAGCTTTACATTCCGCTCAAAGTTGATCTGCTGTTTTCCCTGCATCCATTTCTGCAGTCTGGTAGCTGCCATCAGGCTGAATATAATAGCCATCAAGGGGATGAATACGCTGAAAGGAGAATTCAGTACCCGCACCAACCAAGTGTCCTGAGTCATAACTCCGGGAAGGAACAGCGGAACCAACATTACTACTGCGTATATAATACTGCAAATCCGATCCAGAATCTGTCCCAGCTCATCGCAGAAACTGCCCAGGTCTCCTTGACTGTTCATACCCTCTTCTGCGCGCTGAATCATCTCCAGTGTTTCCTTACGCTCCAGCACCTCATAATCCAACACCAAAGTCTTCTCACAAATCATCTGATAGACCTGCTCGGAAAGGACTCTTTTTTTGATAATAATTATTTTTTCCAGTCCCCAGCGGGTCACTGCTATGACCGCCTCAATGAGCACCATCTGCCATACCACAGCCATGATACTCTCCATGGTTTCTTTACGGATTACCATATCCAATATTTTGGCTGAAAAAATAAGGTTTACAAAGGGATGGCCGGAAGAAATGACTCTGGTAAAGAAAATCACCGGCAGCATCCCGGGTTGCAATTTTTGTACCAAGGATATTACTTTTTGAATGGTTCCCTTATGCTTCATTTGCTACCACCTCTCCTTCCTGATAGTAATGACTTTGGATGTCAAAAATCTCTTTATATCTGCCTCCCAGCTTCATTAGTTCTTCATGGGAGCCCTGCTCTACAATGCTTCCTCCTTCCAGAAAGAAAATTCTATCGCAGAATTTGGTACTGGCCAGACGATGGGAAATAAACAGGGATGTCTTTTCATTGGTCATCTGATTGTATTCTTCATAAATCGCACTTTCTGCAATAGGGTCTAAAGCAGATGTGGGCTCATCCAGCACCAGAATAGGTGCATCCTTATAAATAGCCCTTGCCAGCAACATCTTCTGGGTCTCCCCACCGGACAATTGAATACCACTCTCATCGATGGTCTGGGTGATATAGGTCTCTACTCCCTGTTCCAACTGCTGCACCTTTTCCCAAAGGCCTGCTCTTTGAAGGCTCATCTGCAATCTCTCCTGATTCACATCCTCCTTGGATAGACCGGTTACATTAGTAGCAATGGTAAAGGCCAGGGAATTCACATCCTGGAACAATACACTGAGCAATGTATAATATTCCTTCAGATTCATCCGAGAAATGTCTCTGTTATCCACCAATATCTGTCCTGCGGTAGGACGGTAAAGTCCGCAAAGGAGCTTTACCAGTGTGGTCTTGCCGGCACCATTATTACCTACCAAAGCCAGCTTCTCGCCGGGCTGTATTACAAAGCTTAAATGGGACAGGGTATCAGTTTCTGCCCCCTCATATCGGAAGCACACATCCCTAAACTCAATTTTTAACGCCTGCTTACCATCCGGGATGGGCTCACCACCCTCCCGCAGAAAATGCTCCGGCATCTTCATTACCTTTTGCATATCATCCACTTCCAGACTGGCCTTTTTCATGGCACTATAATTGTCCGAAAGATTCCACATCCAATTACATGCATTTCCAATCATTCCTATAAGTAACGTACAGGTAGCCACTTCCATTTCTCCCGCCAACACCATACCAATCAGTACAGAGTATGCCAGAATATCCCGGACAGACATCCAAAACTGATCGGATACAGAGGAGAAAAACCACGGTATTTCCACCTTTACCTGATAAGCCTTGGCCTGATTGCGCAATTGCTCAAATACCTGATGAAACCAATCCTGTACCTGATATATACGCACATCCTTGCCTGCCTTCAAATCCAAGCTACTACGTTTGATATAATCTCTTTTCCGATAAACTTCCGTATTTTCTTCCCGATGGGTGTAGGAATAATTCCGAGCAAAGGTACGTATTGCCACACCACTGACAAACATCAGCACCAGTACCACCATAATGCGTACATCCAGACTGACGATTACGGAAAAATAGGTAATTAAACCTAGTAACTGAATGACAAACTCAATGGTAGTTCTGGTCAACTGCTCCGGTCCCACCCAATTACTGTTCAGGGCCATACACCCTTTTTGTATCATTTTCTGCTGCTTCTGTGGCTCCACATTGGCATAGTCCGTCTCCAGATTTTTCAGCAGGAACCGATCAAAGAAATAGCGTAATCTGGTATATACTCCCCGATTCAGCAATTCCATATTTAAAACCTTTTGTATTAAGGACAACACGCCATTCAATGTCAGTATCCCTACCACGGTCCACACAAAATCTTTTACACTGCCATCCAAAATAGCCTGTATCATCACCGCCGGTATTAAACTGTCCAAAAAAGGAATTCCCACCCTGGAAATCATATATACCGGCACCTGCCATCTGGTCTGTGGATAACACTTAAATAAGGCTCCCATTACCAAGCGGATATTTTGCCAGGTGCTTCCCGATTTTTCCCGTTTCTCTTTTTGCTGCTTTTCCATACTGCCCTCTCATTCTGCTTCCCATATGTAGCTTGCTTTTGATTTACACTCTGAGCATAGCATAAATTTTTTTCTTAAAAAAATTCGTGCACGAAAAGGCTAAAATCGTGCACGAAATTCCCTATAATGGCAATAATACCTCTGTGGCAAATACGCCCGGCTCATTTTTGCGGTTCACATAACCCTCATAGGATGCAGCAATTCTATCAATACGCTTTAATCCCAGACCATGCTCGCCCTGTTTCTGGGTAATCAGCTCATGCATTTTTCGCCGTCTGGTAGCGTTGGTGGCATTGGTTACGGATATGTACAGCTGCCCCTTAAACACGCCCAGATAGATGCGGATAAACCTTTTCGGCTCCTCCACCTTTTCACAGGCTTCTATGGCATTATCCAAAAGATTACCGATAATAGCACACAAATGCACATCACTGACCTGCAACTCCCGGGGGACCACCGCTTTATAATTTACCTGAATATTTCTCTTGGCGGCAATGGATACCTTGCTGCTGAGAATGGCATCCACACTCACATTGCCGGTACGGATGGCAATATCAATACTGTCCAAATCCTCCTCCAAATGATCCAAATACTCCAATGTCTCCTGAAGCTGTTTCTGGTCCAAATAAGCCTTTATGATTTGCATATGATTATGATAATCATGCCGCCAGCCACGCATGGTCTGATAAATATTCTGTACCTCTTCCCGCTGCTTCTTCAGAATAAGATCCTGAAATTCACCCATACGCTTTTCTTCTTTTCTATGTACCAACAAAGCGGTTGTGAATGCAGTCAATAATACAAGCACCACGCCGCCCACGATAATCCCAATCGTATCCTGCATCTTTAGTTCCCCCTATAATAGCTGATAAATGCCTCATTCAGCTGTCGGTATCTGTTTTTACTTACCGGCAGTTGTTCTCCCGATTCCAAAATACAATCGGTCTTGGTAATCCGGCTTACATACTCCAGATTTACATACAATCCTCTTTTCAGCAGAAAAAAGCCCCTGGCCTCAAATTCCTCCGCCACGGAGGTAAAGCTGCTTTTCCACTGATAATGCCCACCGGTAGTAACCATGGACAAATAATGTCCCTCAGCCTCCAGATAAATAATATCCCCAAAAGGCACCTTACAGGTCTCGCCGTTTCGAGTGAACATAAAGGTCTCGCCGGCAGTCTGCTTTAGCTCCTGCCGGATATCCTCCAGCAACTGCTCCAAAAGCTCCGGCTTCAGTGGCTTTAGCAGATAGCGTACTGCCCCTACCTCATAGCCCTCCAGGGCATAATCCGCCACGCCCGTAAGAAAAATAATCTTCACCCGGCGATTTTGCTGTCTGATTTTCCGGGCAAGCTCCATGCCATTTAGCTGTCCCATCTGAATATCCAGTATCAGCAGGTCAAAAGCCTCCCTGTCCTCATAATCAAATAGAAACTGCTCTCCGCTGTCATAGATATCGATTGACACCTTGCATCCTGCTCTTTCTGCCCAGGAGCGGATGCATTTTTCCAAATAGCCCTGCTGGGCCGGTTCATCCTCACATATTCCGATATGAAACATAATATCCTCCCTTTTAATCCCGCAAACAACCTTTCCAGTGCGGCAATATAAGAATCCAAAGTAGGCATGGACAAGCTCTCCATATTTGCCACCACATCACGATAAATGCTGCCCTTTTTGGCTAATGTGGAAAGATTCCGGGCATAGGACCGAAGAATAATCTCTGCCAGTGTGGAATTACGCATAATACCATCAATATCTAACCAAGGATTATCAAACAGTTCTTTTAGCGATATTTCGCCACTGGACTCTCTGGATTCATACAAGCTCATGGGATACATTTTTAGTCTGGGATTTTCCCCTCTCAACAGAAGCGAAGGCTTTGCTTTTGCTTCCAATCTCTGTTCTAATTCTTTATCTATAATTCGATCCCAATAATCTTTCACAATATACAATCTCCTACTTTATGTTAGATTCGCTGTTTCTATTTAAGCATATCCTATTTATACGTAGCAATCAATTCTATTTTGTGTTTTTGAGCCTTATTGTTTTGTATTTTTGAGCCTATTTACTTTGTAGTTTTGAGTCTTACCAGACCTTCACACCAAACACTGTGCTAAGCCAATAAAGAACTCCCAGCACCCAACTGCTGAATATTCCGTAGAGAATCACCGGGCCTGCAATGGTAAAAATTTTGCAGCCAATACCGAAAACCTGACCCTCCCGCTGATATTCAATGGCCGGTGAAGCCACACTGTTGGCAAATCCGGTGATGGGAACCAATGCTCCCGCACCACCCCATTTACAAATACCGGGATAAATATTGAGTCCCGTAAGCAGTACGGAGGTCAATACCAATACCAAGGAACAGATACTGCCTGCCATTTCCTTATCCGCTCCCTGACCGATTGCCAGGTTGATAATTACCTGACCAAGGGTGCAGATGATGCCCCCTACCAAAAAAGCCCGTAGCATCTGCAATCCCAAATTATGAGTGGGCGTTACTTCCTTGATATATTCCTGATATGCCTTTTTTTCTTTTTCATTCATTTCCATTGTTTTACCCATCCTTTCTGTTGCTACCCTTACGGTAGTCTACCCGGTGCTTCTTAGATTGTCCCCTAAAAGGTTCCCGTGAACCATCGGCATCGTCGCCTTCGATTTCCCAACCGGCACGTTCTGCAGTCTCTATGATACTTCTATCCACATCCTCCTCATAGATACGCATAGCCACCTCTATGGGAGTGGGGTCCTTGGTAATTCTTTTGGTCCCCACATGGTTAAAAAATACAGTGATTCCCACTGCCAATCCAATGGAGTAGGATATTTCCATCAGGGTGATTCCCCGGGGCTCCCGGTTCATCACCAGCTTGTAGATGCTGCCAAAAAGAGTATTAATACTTACATCATTGTGATAAGCCATAATAGTGAATCCGGTACCAAAAAAGCAAATGAAGCACACCAGCACCACCTTAGACCATTGCTTCCACGGTTTCCGGGGCACGCTCACCCATTCCAGCAAAATATCACTTTCCCCGATTACCTCCACGGAAATATCCGGACAAACCTCCTCCATCAGCTTTATCACATGCAATGTACTAATCACACATCGGGATGCATCCTGCTTTTTAAAATGGTGCACTTTGATTGCACTCAGTTTTGCGGATATCTGCCTATCCTGACACCGCAGGGATGCCACATCACAAAGAAACACATCCGGCAACGAACTTACCACATTTCTCTGGCATTTCAAATAAACTGTTGTTGTCATACTCCGTAAAACCCCCAAAAGAAATAGATAAGAGAGCCGCAAAGCTTCCCTAATGCGATCCCTAAAATGGACAAGCTGATGCCCTTTTCAAAGCTGATACGACGCGTGAAAATAGGAATACTATCTACCATTTCCGCAATTGCCAACGCCAGGCAGCCGATAAATATGCCGGCAAAGATTCCCGCTATACCTAAAAAAGCCTGCCCCAAATAATTTCCTATGTTCATTCCCTCCGGCCAGTTTCTCATACAAAACTCCTGCCACCGGGCTCCTATCTCCCAGCCCCCGTCAAATACTGTCAATACCGTGCCCGCTAGCGTACCGTAAATCACCGCATTTTCATATCTCATAATATATGCTGCTGTATTGGTACGCCCTGCAAAACGAGGCAATAAACCGATTACCACAAAAATGGTAAACACTCCTGCTGCCGCCAAGACCCCATAGCTGGCACACGCCACCGCCAATAATACCTGCTTTCCAACCTCAACTAACATCCCAATCACCCATCAACACTGCCAATACATTTTGTACCTTTCCATCAAGCCACTATATTTTCCGTAAAAAAATACACATAACAGCCACTTATTTCCTGACTATTATGTGTAATCATTTGGGATTTATGCAGTAAAACTAGAAATTCCGAAGCTTGGAGCAGCAGGTGTGAATACTTTTCAGTTCAGGTACTTGAAAAACGTCGTTACTTAACGAGGTATAACTTAGTAACGTAACGTTTTTTACAGAGAAATATGGTACCTATTTCTCTTGCGAAATGCGTGCCTGAACGTAAAGTATTTATAGCCTATTCCTAAACGTATATTTTCGTCACTCTTCCCATAAAGGCTTAAAGGAAATATTCAGGTCCACCTGGCCCTTGATGCCGGCCACGGTACCCTTGTCGCTGTATTGCCACACGCTGTAAGCATAAGGATAGTAAAAATCCTGATTATAATAAGCAAACCATTTCTCATACTGCTCCAACTGACCCAAATCCAGCATCATGGCACCCATCTCCATGTTTTGATAAATCATGGGCTTATAGCCTGCTTTTTCAATCTGCTCACAAAACATGGCCGTGAGCTTGGTGCGCTCCTCTACCGAAATACTATTCATTCGTCCCTCAGCACCACTGACCTTCTCCACATCAATCACTACAGGGCATTCCACCTTATAGGGTGCAATTTTACGCAGTACCAGGTCAATTTCCTCCTGCATTTCCTGTTCATTCACCGCCTGGGTATAAAAATAAACACCCACCTTGACTCCCGCCTGCAAAGCACCTGTCATATTAGCATCAAACATGGTATCCTCCAGCAGCTTTCCTTCTAAGCCATAGCCACGGTTCCCCACGCGGATAAAGGCAAATTCCACGCCATCTGCTGCCACCTGCTGCCAGTCAATCTCTCCGTTGTGCTTGGATACATCGATTCCCTTGTGGGAGGTCAGTGCCTCGTCCTCAAAATACTGAATCTCTCCGTTTTCCAAAACACTCATATTGGCTTCCGTATAATTATTTTTAGCCAAATCCTCACGAATGGGAATAAAATGATATCTTCCTCCGGAAGCAAGCACAATTTCATTAGGATATACTTCCCTTAATGACTGCACCACCGTAGTACCCTCTTGCAAATGGCTTTTCAGTGTTTGCAGTCCATCTCCCAATGTCACCTTAGCCCGCTCCTCTACAATGGCAATTTGAATTGCGGTATCCAACTCCTCCTGCGAGTACATTTTTTCCGTAATAATCAAGTCACTGTCAGCTTCCCGGGTAGCGTTCATCTTCAGATATAATGAAACCGCAAAATATATAATCATTACAATCAGTAACAAACAGCCCAGTAAACATAAGGTATAATGTAATGCTTTCTTCAAGTTCTCCGTACTCCCTTCCTTTGGTGTATTCTCTGCTTTTATGATATACGAAAATCCACTGAAAGGGAAGAACTATTCTCCTTCTTTATAGAATCTTAATCTGTTAGGAAGCATCTTCCTGCTTCCTATTCCAAAGCCTTGGCTCGAAGCTTACACAATATCTTTTTCTCCAGTCTGCTGACCTGCACTTGACTGACTCCCAGCTCCTTCGCAATGTCCACCTGCGTACGATTATGAAAATAACGCATCACAATCAGCTCCCTCTCCTGAGGAGGCAAGCCTTCCAACAGGGAAGTAAGCAGCATATGATTCAGTAATCGGTCCTTTTCCTCATCACCGGTATAGTGGATATCAGAAAGTCTGCTACCCATGCCGCCTTCCGCCTGTACCACCTTGTCCACCAGATAAATCTCACTACCATCCTCCTGGTACACTGCACTATAGATGGATTCCACCTGTACACCGGCCTCCAGGGCAAGCACCACATCTTCCTCCTCCAGCCCGGTAGCTTCCACCAGTTCGGAAAGAGAGGGTTCCCGGCCCAGGGTCCCCTGCAGCTGTGCCCTGGCGTATTTAATCCGCGTTCCGTTTTCCTTGATGGTGCGGGATACCTTAATGAGTCCGTCATCCCGCAGAAAACGTTTGATTTCTCCTGAAATCATGGGCACTGCATAGGTGGAAAATTTCACATCCAGGTCTAAATTAAAATGATCAATGGCTTTCATCAGACCAATGGTTCCGATTTGAAACAAATCCTCCAGCTCATATCCCCTGCCTGCAAATCTACGAACAATATGATGTACCAGTCCCAAATTGTTTTCTATCAGCGTACTTCTGGCTGCTTCATCCCCTGTTTTGGATTTTGCAATAAGCGCTGTTACATCCTCCATCAATCATTATCATCCCTTCCAAACCAGGGACCTGCCGCCAGTTTTTTCTGCATCCGCACGGTGGTACCCTTGCCCGGTGTGCTTTCCACCTCCAAATCATCCATAAAAGCCTCCATAAAGGCAAAACCCATACCGGAACGCTCCAGCTCCGGCTTGGTGGTGTATAGGGGCTCCATTGCCTTGTCTATATTCTCAATGCCCTTGCCCTCATCGGATACTTCTATATGTAAAATTCCCTGCTCCAGTGTACAATGAAGCCGTACCTTGCCTGGGTGTACCTGCATAAATGCAGGAAAATGATTCCCGTACTTGCCATAACCGTAATAATTTTCATAACCATGAATAATGGCATTGGTCACAGCCTCTGACACAGCGGTCTTGATATCAGCCAGTTCCTCCAGCGTAGGATTCAAATGGGCCACAAAGGCTGCTACGGTCACTCTGGCCAGGCTTTCATTATTGGATATTCCGTCAAAATAAAGTTCTATTTCGTTTTTCATTTCCTTCTCCCCTCAAGGTTATTTATAATCACAGATTACCAGCTTATTTAATCCCGATAGCGTAAGCATCCGCAGTATCTGCGGATTGGCATGAATGGCATATACCTTGCCTCCCAGACAAGCAATCTGCTTGTACCTGCCTGCTATAATGCCGATTCCCGAAGAATCCATAAACTGGGTGTCTTCAAAATCAAATACCACATGCTCTACCGCGCTTTGGGCAATAAAGCAATCCGCACGCTCCGAAATATACCCTGCCCTATGATGATCCACCTCCTCCGGTAGCTTAATCATCAGGCAATTCTCAATAACCTGAAACTCTTCCATACTCTTGTCCACCTTTCCGTTAATCAGTTTTCTACCGACAATTCCCCTTTGTCGTTTACAATGAGAAACAATTTACCGCATTTTTCTCATAAGAAAAGGACCTGCGGCTATCCGCAGATCCTTCTTTCGTGTATTACTCATTCTCTTGTACTTAACCGGCCAAATCATCCTCCAGATTTTCCTTGTATCGAAGTGCACGACGTGCACGTTCTGTATCCGGGAACAGCTGAATTACCTGTTCATAAGTGGAAATGGCTTCTAATTTGTCACCGTTTAATCGGTAAGCATTGCCCAGATTGAACAGTGCTTCCACATGGGTGGCATCGTATTTTACTGCCTTGGTAAACAACTCAATGGCTGTCTCGTATTCTTCATTACGGAAGGCAGTATATCCTTCATTATAGTATTGCTTACAAAGCTCAGGACCAATGGTCTGTAACAACAGCGTATATAGGTTTCTAAAGCTCTCGGAGGAATCCTCCAGCACTACTGTCTGTTCTATCTGACCAAGCTGCTGCTCGGTCTGCTTCACATCCTGGGTCTCCAGATAAACCTTAGCCGCGTTTAACAGGAAATCCACATTCTTTAGTGTACCATCGGTACCCACATAGCCGGCCAGCTTATCAGACAGCTCCTTGTTCTGGTCAGTGAGCTTATCCACTTCCTTCTCCAAGTCCTGTATCCGCTGGGTCTTGGTATCCATCTGGTTGGCAATCTCCGTCACAGCCTTCTGGGCATCATTCTGAGCATCCATGACTGCCGCCGGAACCACCAGGAAATACATGGCTGCCAAACCAATCACCAAGCCCACACCCACATTAATCAGTGTGGTAAAAATATTGCTCTTGGGCTCCTTTACATTGGCAGGCTGGATAATTACCTCGTTACCACTCTCATAGCGGACAATATCATCCTTTTTCTTCTTACTCTGAGCAGTTTCATTTTCATCCGGTGCCAGCATCTGCTCTACCACCTTCATATAGCGGAGCGTCTGGGTATTGTTCCTGTCAATATCCATGCATTTCACCAGTTCTCTGCGGGCCTTTTCCCACTGTTCACTGTCAATGTAAAGCAGTGCCAGCAGCTGATGGGCACGGACAAACTTAGCATTTAAGGAAAGCACCTTCTTTAGCTGTATGATAGCCAGGTCCTTGCTGTCATTCATACAATATACCAGTGCCTGATTATACTTTTTGATAGTCTGATTGATGGCATCCAGTCTGCCTGCATTGGACTGCACCATCTCTATATAGGTATCCGCAATATTCTTCTCCGGACGGAGATTTTTACTGATTACCCATTCACTTAACGCCGCTACCACCTCGCCGGTCTCAAAATATACGAGACCTAAGAGATTACGTGCTTCGATATGATTCTTATTAAACTTTAAACTCTGTCGTAAACTTGTAATTGCACCGGACAAATCTCTGACCGTGGCCTTCTCCAAACCTTCATTGTAGTACATGTTAGATACATGAAGGATCTTTTTGTATAAGGATACGTCCACTCCACAAGCGGTACAAAAATCATGTTCTGATAAATGACAGCCGCAATTATAACAAAACATGCTACACCTCTCTATATCCTATTGCTCTTTCTTTTCTTCTGATTCCTTCAACATCTTTACCAACAAATCTGCCATATCAGTCAAATCCTGATTGTAAATGGCTTCCTCCGCATCCTCTACCTCCAGGCTGGGATTAAATTTCTTTAATTCTTCCTCAAAATTTATCATGATAAACCAAACCTTTCCAAAATATTGGATATCTGTTCATAAAAAATAAAACCACATAATAATAATACCTATCAACGTAGGAAAAATCAATGTTTTTATTATGAAAAACCCGGAATTCGTAGGGACTATTCGACAAGAATCACGTAATGAACCCCATTTCGTCAGAAATAGGGTTCATTCGCGTACTCTACAGGGTGGGGAATCCCCTCCTGATTTTATTTTTTTAACTGTCCCAGACGGGATTCTACCTGCTCCATCATCTGGGTATATTTTGCCAGTTTTTCCTTTTCCTCGGCAATCTTTGCCTCGGGAGCCTTGGAAATAAACTTCTCATTGGACAGCATGCCGTTGACACGCGCCAGCTCACCCATAAGACGCTTTTGCTCTTTCTCCAGACGCTCAATCTCCTGGGCAATGTCTACCAGCTCCGCAAAAGGAATGTACAGGGTAGCTCCGGGAATCACTACGGATACCGCATCCTCCGGGATACCTTCCTTGTCTTTCTGTACCATGACCTCGTTGGAGTAAGCCAGAGAAGCAAAGAACAGCATACCTTCGGTAAAGGTGCTCAGGATATCTGCATCCTCACTTACCACATATACGGTGGCCTTGCGGCTGGGAGCTACGTTCATCTCGGTACGTACATTACGGATACCGCGAACAGCTTCCTTGATAATCTCGATATCCTTCTCTTCCTTGGCATAGCTTCTGTCAGCAGTGTAAACAGGCCAGCTGCTGATCATAATGGACTCTTCTTCACTCTGCAGGGTGCAGAAGATTTCCTCTGTGATGAAGGGCATGTAAGGGTGTAACAGCTTCAGTGCATCGATAAGCACGGTCTTTAAGGTCCAAAGTGCCGCATTCTGACTGTCTGCATCATCGGAATTGTACAAACGGGGCTTTACCATCTCGATGTACCAGTCACAGAATTCATCCCAAATAAAGTCATATACCTTCTGTACCGCAATACCCAGCTCGAAGCTTTCCATATTGTCGGTCACATCCTTGATCAGAGTGTTTAACTTGGACAGAATCCACTTATCCACAGGCTCTAAAGCATCTGCTGCGGGAGCAGTCACTTCCTTGCCTTCCATGTTCATCATGATGAAACGGGAAGCATTCCATACCTTATTAGCAAAGTTACGGCTGTTTTCTACTCTTTCGTAGTAGAAACGCATATCATTACCGGGTGCATTACCGGTAATCAGGGTCAGACGCAGAGCATCCGCACCGTACTGGTCGATAATCTCCAAAGGATCGATACCATTGCCCAGGGACTTGGACATCTTGCGACCCTGACTGTCACGTACCAGACCGTGGAATAATACGGTCTTGAAGGGCTTCTCTCCCATCTGCTCAAAGCCGGAGAAAATCATACGGATAACCCAGAAGAAAATAATATCATAACCCGTTACCAGTACGTCGGTGGGATAGAAATATTTCAAATCCTCGGTCATTTCGGGCCAACCTAAGGTCTCAAAAGGCCACAGTGCAGAGGAAAACCAGGTATCTAAGGTATCAGGGTCCTGGGTCAGATGCTTGCATCCACACTTGGGACATACATCGGGAGTCTCACGGGCTACCACTACTTCACCACACTCATCACAGTAATAAGCAGGGATTCTATGTCCCCACCACAGCTGACGGGAAATACACCAGTCACGGATATTGTCGGTCCAGTTAAAGTATGCCTTATCCATTCTCTCGGGAATCAGCTCAATCTCGCCCTTACGTACAGCCTCTGCTGCAGGCTTAATGAGCTCCTCCATCTTTACAAACCACTGCTCCTTTACCATAGGCTCAATGGTGGTCTTACATCTGTCATGGGTACCTACATTGTGTGCATGGTCCTCAATCTTTACCAACAGGCCCATGGCATCCAGCTCTGCCACAATGGCTTTTCTGGCCTCATAACGTTCCATGCCCTGGAACTTGCCGCCATTTTTATTGACGGTAGCATCATCATTCATTACGTTGATAATGGGTAGGTCATGTCTCTTGCCTACCTCAAAGTCGTTAGGGTCATGGGCAGGCGTAATCTTAACTACACCGGTACCGAACTCTCTGTCTACATAGGTATCGGTAACAATAGGAATCACTCTGTTCATAATGGGCAGCATGACGCTCTTGCCGATTAAATGCTGGTATCTCTCATCCTCGGGATGGATTGCTACAGCAGTATCACCCAGCATGGTCTCAGGTCTGGTGGTAGCAAAGGTCAAAAACTCGGTATCGGAGGGCGTACCGTCCTCATTCATGAGTGGGTACTTGATATGCCAGAAATTACCTGCCTGATCCTCATATACTACATCTGCATCGGAGATGGAGGTATTACATACAGGACACCAGTTGATGATACGGGAGCCCTTGTAGATATAACCTTTCTCATGCATCTTTACGAATACTTCCGTAACCGCCTTATTACAGCCCTCGTCCATGGTGAAACTCTCTCTGTCCCAGTCACAGGAGGAGCCCAGCTTCTTTAACTGGGAGATAATACGTCCGCCGTATTCCTTCTTCCATTCCCAGGCGCGCTCCAGGAACTTCTCACGTCCCAGCTCCCACTTGTCGATGCCCTCTTCTTTTAACTTCTCAATGATTTTGACCTCAGTTGCAATACTTGCATGGTCGGTGCCGGGCTGCCACAGTGCGTTGTAGCCCTGCATTCTCTTGAAACGGATGAGAATATCCTGCATGGTATTATCCAATGCATGACCCATGTGAAGCTGTCCCGTAATATTGGGAGGGGGAATCACGATGGTGAAGGGTTTCTTGGAATAATCCACTTCTGCATGGAAATATTTCTTATCCAGCCATTTTTGATACAATTTGTCCTCAATACCCTGAGGATCATAGGTTTTTTGCCAATTCTTTGCTCATGGTTTGCTCCTTTCTTGACATTAGAAAAGCCCTCTGCTGACATATGTCAGCAAAGGGCGTCATTCACGCGGTACCACCTTTGTTCACAGCTTACGCTGCCTCAGTGACTTCCTACAAAGTCCTATCCGGTAACGGGGATAAATCGGGAGTCCCTACTCATGTCCGTCCGGCTGCACCCGGCAAACCATCCATCCTTTCAAAACTCCGGCTCAGAAGCTACCTTCCGCATCCCTTCCTTGAAGCATCTCTCAACCTCCCCGAGGGGATAATGCTCTCTCTGTCAAGGGGTAATCCGTACTCCTCTTCCTCATCGCCTTTACAACATATACCAAATATATGCTATTTGCGGGGGATTTGTCAAGAGGGAATCCTCTCTGCTTTATATCCACCTTTGTTCCAGTTCCTCTTGCAACTCACAAAACATTTGGTAAAAAATATCTTTTGTTTGCGCAATGATATCCAATGCCACTGCCTGATTGTATGCATGTGCCACATTATTACGCGTAACCAATGCGTTTAGCCAGACCTGTTCATCCTTTATCATTCCCAGCTGATATGCTGTTTTTAATATCTGTCTGGGGGAACCTGTCTCGCCCTCAGCTACACCATTAAGTTGCAGTATCTCTTTCATTGCCTTCCAGGACTGTTCAAAACAAATTTCATAAAGTCCTACCAGACCGGTGAGAATCACATTGTCATAGGGCTCTTGATATGCAAAAATATCTTTTAAATTTGCCAGTGCGGCACAAAAGTTATCATATTTCTTCATAAAGAATTACTCCCTCTTTTTCAATGGCCTTACGCAGTCCCTCCTGCACACTACCATCTAAATTTACTACATCAAACTTCAGCAAAGTAGAGGTATCATCCTCCACATCCAGGGAAAACAATGCACAATTTCCACCGGAAACTGCTAAGTCTATGTCACTTACCTGATGGTAGTCTCCTCTTGCCCTGGAGCCAAATAGGATTACCTTTTTCATATGGTGCTTTCGGGCCAGCTCTTTGATTTCATCCAAAACCTGCTGTTTGATTCCGCTCTGTATCATCTTTCTCCACCTGTCTGCCAGTTTGCTTTTCACTGCTCCCATTATATCACAGCGCATTGTGGGCTTCAAGGCAATCCAAAGGCTGTATTCCAATATTATCTTTTTATTCCAGCCCATCAATAAACCATTGTGTACGCTCAGCCACCAGGAAAGGATTGGTATATACCAGGTACGAGTTGCCGGTCAATACGGTCATCTGCTGGATATCCCGGTTGGTAAACAGATTCTCATGTACCTGCTCCCAATCTACACCGCTACGATTAGCTGATACACCGGTCCAATAGGACAGGAGTATTTGTACCGGCAGTTCCTCAGGGTATTGTTTTCCGGCCATCAGCCGGCAGTTATCGTACTGTCTGGCCGTTTCATCTGCCACAGTTCTGCCCAAGTATTTTTGTACCAGCATTTCCTGCATTATGGTCTCTTCTTCTTCACTATGTGCAAACCCAAAGACTCTCACATAGGCGGGCCATTGCAGCTTCACATAACCACTGAGGTTCAGTAAGCGTTGGCCTAAGTATTGTACCTGTCCCTGTTTTTTCAGCATCCGGCGGTATTCCTCCGGATTGGTTCCGGACCGGGCCAGTTGCCGGGTCAGCTGTTCTTCCGTCATGGAATCCACCCCCACAATGGCTTCCACTTCCTGCGGATAAAGCTCCACGTATAACTGCGCATATATGCCGGACATCTCATGAGCCAGCAAAACATAAGGCCCCTTCTCACCCAGACTCTCCAATGCCGTATGTATCTCATAGACCATATTCTCTGCGGTTCTGTCTTCCCCCGTATCATCGCTGAAACCGCTACCGAAATAATCCAATACCACCACTCTGTTTTGCTCCCCCAGTCTGTCCGCCAGGGGCTTCCAGGTAACCGTGGGACAAAAGTCTCCCAATCCGCACAGCACAACCACCGTGTGCTCACCGGCACCGGTTACATAGGCCGCCATCCTTTTTCCATCCACGGTAGCATAAGTAATATATTCTTCTGCATACCGGGCAACGGCTTCCTGCCGCTCCCGGCTTTCCTTATGGGCAGATACGGACATCCCAAGAGTTATGAGCAGAACAATGACCAGTAAACCTACCGCCACTTTCTTTATGTCCTTCCACACAAGGGCCTTAAATTTGGGAAATTTATTCAAAAGCCTCACAAGCATCCGACAGAAGCCATGGAGTACGATTGATAGCACCAATGAACATGTCAATACCACCAATACCAGTAGTGGAACACTCTTTATGTAGGGGTGGGATTCCACGGACTCATTGTAGCCGAATACCTGCAATACCAGTCCATGCACCAGATAGAATTCCAAGGTAATGCCACCCATGAATTTCAAGACCCCATTGCCGATTTTAATCTTCATCCCCAACAAAAATACGGATAAAGTAAAGAACACTGCGGCAAGCATTTGTGAGACCAGCTTCACCCATCTGCCCACCTGATAAACATATGTGATACCCAGGAAATTGGAAATCGGTTCCGTATATTCTCCCAACCCAAAGAAAAGAATTGCACACAGGGGCGCTATTATTACACATTTAATGTAATGCTTTCTTACAACCTCCAAAAGTTTTTGCTCATACCTTGCCAGCCAAAGTCCCACCACAAAAAGCAATACGGAATTGTACCACCAATTCCCGTACATCCACCAATCACAATAGGCGATATACAACAGCACCTCTGCTGTAACCAGGCACAAAGCTACGAACTCATTTTTGCACCATCTAAAGGTAAAATAAAAAAACAAATAAAAAAGAAGCAATATATATACAAACCACGCATATCCGTTAATCATCTGGGGGCCCGATACATGGAAGGGCGTGGACACCCCTATGGACTCCCCTATTTGAAAACGCACGAAAAGGAAGAAAAAATTAGTAAGGAACAGTACCAACACCGGCAGCAAGAAACGACGGCTTCCAAAGCCTTGCAGATAGTCCGGCTTCTCCCGAAAGCTTTTATAAAGGCCATACCCGGAGCAAAAAAGGAAAAAACCTACCAATAAATATCCCACCGGCACAAATACATCCAGACCATGTACGATTACCTCCTGCTTTAACCAGGGTGCACAGGTTTTTTGAGCAATATGATGAAGCATGACTCCCAGGGCACAAAATCCCTGCAATGCTTTGGTCTGTTCCAGGGAAAAGGCCTGTTCATTCCACTGACCGCCCCTGATATATTTTGCTTTCCATAAAAGCAAGGCACCCAGTACCGGGTAACATAGATAAATCAACTGATTCACAAAGGTTCCTCCTTTAGGTTTTCTGCTCTAAGAATAGCCATTCCCTCAAGATATGTATATCACTTTCTTTTGTTTTGTGTTACAATCTTTCTGTAATGCAATTCATTTTTCCAAAGAAAAGAGTACCCTTATGAAACATAGAAAATTAGAAGTAAACCACAATGATGTGATCTATCTGCAATATCAAAATCTGGAAAAGGGCTTTGAACGTTGCCCCCAAAATGAGGATATGATGCAGTATCTTTATCTGAAAGCAGGTAACCCTTTGGGAATTGAAATCGCCGCCGGTTTCTTCAACGCTGATTTACAGGGTTGCTTGTCCAAGGACCCCCTCCGTAATATCAAATATTTATTTGTAGTAAACACAGGGTTGGCCTCACGTTTTGCCGTAGAGGGTGGCCTGCCCGTTGAAATCGCTTATTCCATCAGCGATTTATATATTCAAAAAATGGATGAACTGGAAACCATAGAAGAGGTGAAGCAGCTACAACGGGCCATGTTTACCCACTATACCAAGCAGGTAGCCCTGTTTAAAAAGAATCATGTATGCTCCAAACCCATTGTGCAATGCTTGGAATATATCAGTTCCCATTTAAGCGAACGGATTAGCTTAGAACAATTGGCTGATTTTGTAAATCTGTCTCCCAGCTATCTTTCTACCTTATTTAAACAGGAAATGCGGGAAACCGTGAGTGATTACATTACCAAAATACGTATAGAAACCGCAAAAAATATGCTGAACCATTCTGAGTACAGTTATGCCCAGATCAGTTCAGCACTTGCCTTTTCTTCCCAAAGTCATTTTACCAAAGTATTTCGACAGAAAACCGGGTATACCCCCAGGGAATATCGTATGCAGTTTTATTCACAGGATATCTCTACGCTCTAAAATCAGAGGTTCCGTCTGGGGTTATTGCCAAAATCCCGCGCCCCGTTCCTTAAAAATCGCAACTGCCCTGGCGCATTTGGAACAATAGTATCCCTCAGCATTCACCTCCCAATGCACCGTATGCTTGGGGATAAATTTCTTACTTTCACTTTCAGGAATCCATACCACGATTTCCCCTGCCTTGATGTAGGAGCTCAGGGCATCCCCTGTCTGTATCACTCCTTTTTGCATTTCTTCTTCACAATAAGGGCACTTCATACTTGATTGTTTTCCCCATAAAAACACTCACGTTTATTAGTATTGTATCGCATAATATATTACATATACCCAGCCCAGCAATCCGTGGAAAATGGCCCATCCTATGGACTTCCATGCGGTATAGCTGATTACCATTGCTAATGCGCTACCAAAGGAAATACCTGATTTTACTGTTTTTTTAATGATTGTTTTGTTTTCGCTCATATAAATATCCTCCTAAAAAATTATATATTGAATTTAAATTTATCCACCGGAAATCCTGCCCAACGAAGAGAATAATCATACCTACTTAAGAAACTACGCAGGCACTCTTCTTCAGATGCGTATTCCCAATGCCATACATCATTGGAACGCTCGATGGTACTTTCTATGCACCATATTCCTTTTTCATTTTGAAATATACTTACTTCAAAGTATCCATGGTCACCTGACAGTGGATAATCTCTTAAGTAAAAACTCGGCGTTTCCAACCTTTTACACCTTGCATTATAAATGGACCAGAATTCCTGTACTTTCATAATATTACTCCTCCGCGAAACACTTTGTATTCTTGTATCTATAGTCAGTGTATAAAAAACTCGGTCAATTCGCCATAGTAAAATATGCACATTAAAAGAAGTTATCGTGCTTTCAAATGCCCAATATCTTATTGATTACTTTCAAAAAGAACTCTTTCTCTTGAAAGCCTCTCAATTCGTCCCCTTCTCCAATCATTTTCCATAATTCTGTCAACTGATATCCCTACTAAAACTCCATTTTTATGTTCTAATCGGGTAATTATATTACTTTTTATCCGACTGAACTTGTTTTTCTACATCCCAGTCGGGTATTATCTTTTCTTTTACCCCGACTAAGCTTGCTTTTCTTCTCCCCAGTCGGGTATTATCTTTTCTTTTACCCCGACTAAGCTTGCTTTTCTTCTCCCCGATCGGGTATAGTCATTTCTTTCATCCCGACTAATCTTACATTTCCGTATTTAGTGGGGTATTTCACTACATACGTCACCCTCATAAGCCGGAGCTCGTTTTCTTCCCCAAAGGAGCGGATTATCAAATCCGCTCCTTCCTCCGAATATTCATATTACAAGACAATAACAACAATATATTTCCATACAGCTCTCAGTCCATGTATTCACTTTAGTCCAGCTCGGACATGCCGGTATACAATTCATAATACCTGCCACGCTGAGCCAAAAGGTCTGCGTGGTCACCACGCTCGATAATCTCACCCTTCTCCAGCACCATGATAGCATTGGCATCCCGGACAGTGGATAATCTGTGAGCGATGACCAGTGTAGTACGGGTCTCCATAAGGCGGTCCATACCGTGCTCGATATGCTTCTCCGTTCTGGTATCTACGGAGCTGGTAGCTTCATCCAGTATCAGAATGGGAGCCTTGGAAATAGCAGCCCGGGCGATATTAAGCAGCTGACGCTGTCCCTGGCTTAAGTTCGCTCCGTCACCCTCAATCATGGTTTCATAGCCCTTTTCCAGTCGCATAATAAAGGAATGGGCACTGGCTGTTTTGGCTGCGGCGATGACCTCTTCATCGGTAGCATCCAATCTACCGTAACGTATGTTATCTTTAACTGTGCCGGTAAACAAATGGGTGTCCTGCAATACCATGGCGATATTACTCCGTAAATCATCCATACGAATCTCCCGGATATCGATGCCGTCCACCGTAATCACACCGGCATCAATATCATAGAAGCGGTTGATCAGATTGGTAATGGTGGTTTTGCCTGCACCGGTGGAGCCCACAAAGGCAATCTTTTGCCCGGGCTTTGCGTACAGAGAAATATTCTTCAGGATGGTTTTATCCGGATTATAGCCGAAGGTCACATCCTGCAGGGCTACTGCACCCTTTACCTGAATGAGGCCGGCCAGCACCCGGGCTCTGGCATCTGCATCCTGACCGCATGCCGCCAAGGCATCCAAATCTGCCTGCTTTGCGTAGTACTCCTGCCCCTGTTCCTCTATAATATGGTAAGGGTCTTCCACATCGGCAGTCTCCGGCTCTGCATCCATTACTGCAAATACACGCTCCGCACCTGCCAAGGCAGAGAAAATGGTATTCATCTGCATGGACAGCTCATTAATGGGTCTGGAAAACTGTCTGGAATAATTGGCAAATACAGTCAAACCACCTACGTCAAACTTACCCAGGGCACAAAGGATACCACCTACAGTGGCAATCAATGCGTAGCTCACCTGGCCTAAATTACCCATGACAGGTCCCATGATACCGCCCACAAACTGGGCTTTAATCTGCTTATCACGCAGGTCGTGGTTTAAGTATTCAAATTCCTCTTCCGCAATTTCCTCGTGACAGAAGACCTTTACTACCTTCTGACCGGTTACAGTCTCTTCAATGTAACCATTCATGGTACCCAGGGCTGCCTGCTGTTCCTTGTAGAAACGGCTACTGCGCATAGCTACCTGTTTCCCTGCCATCAGCATCAAAGGTAACATCACTAAGGTCAAAATGGTCAACCAGATATTGGTATAAATCATCAATGCTAAAGTACCCACAATATTGATGGTACCGGATATCAGCTGCACCACTGTATTATTCATCATCTCGCCAATGGTGTCCACATCATTGGTGAAACGGCTCATTACATCTCCGTGATTATTGGTGTCATAGAACCGTACGGGTAGCTTTTGGATTTTTTCAAATAAATCATTACGCAGCTTTTGCAAGGCTCTCTGTGATACTCCCACCATAATCCGCTGCTGCAGATATTGAGCCACCAGGCCGACGGCATAAATAATTGCCATGGCTGCAATTCCGGACAAAAGCATTTGCATCCCGTCACCACCGGTAAGACCATTAATTACGGGTCTGAGGATATAGGAACCGGCCAGGGATGCAAGAGTATTGGCAATGACGCATACTGCTACAACCAAAAGCTTTCCTTTTTCTCTGCTGATATACCCCCATAATCTTCCAAGGGTCTGTTTCACATTCTTAGGCTTGCTGCCTCCCATCTGGGGTCCCCGTCTGCCACCGGGACCTCCTCCCGGTCTGCCTCCGGGTCTGGGGCCACCGCCGGGTCTGCCTCCTCCAGCCATCTGTACGGCTTTTCCTGCATATTTCTTTCGAAGGCGTTCTGCTCTGATTTCATCCATTACGCAGTTACCTCCTTATCCATCTGGGAATAATAGATTTCCTGATAAGCCTCGCAGTCTGCCAGTAAATCCTCATGCTTACCCAGTCCCACAATCTGTCCTTCATCCATGACCACAATCTGGTCAGAATCCATAACAGATGTTATTCTCTGTGCTATAATTAATTTGGTAGTATCCTTCAAAGTGGTAGCAAAGGCCTCCCTAATCATTGCTTCCGTAGCCGTATCCACCGCACTGGTAGAATCATCCAATATTAAAATCTTGGGCTTTTTTAATAATGCTCTGGCAATACAAAGTCTCTGCTTTTGTCCACCGGATACATTGACACCACCCTGTCCCAGTTCTGTCTCATAACCTTCCGTAAAGCCGGTAATGAACTGGTCAGCCTGGGCCTGGGCTGCTACTGCGCGAATTTCTTCTTCCTCTGCATTCTCGTCCCCCCAGCGTAGGTTTTCCATAATAGTACCTGAGAAAAGAACATTTTTCTGAAGCACCATACCCACACCCTGGCGGAGATTTTTCAAGGAATAGTCCCTTACATCCACACCGTCCACCAGTACCTGCCCCCGGTCCACATCATAGAGACGTGGAATCATGGACACCAAAGTGGTCTTTCCGCATCCGGTGGAACCAATAATCCCCACCGTCTGACCGGGTAGAATCTCCAAATCCACATCTTGCAGCACCGCTTCCTCACTTTCTTTATAATAACGGAATACCACATCCTTAAACTGAATGTGTCCCCGGGTCACCTGCTGTTCTTTGCAGCGGGCATTCTCATCCGTAATATCCACCTCCGTATCCAACACTTCCACAATACGCTTGGCAGAAGCAAGGGCACGGGAGCTGCCAAGCAGCACCATGGCCAGCATCATCAGACTCATCAATACCTGCACAATATAAGTGGTAAAGGCGGTCAAATCACCTACCAGCATATCTCCCACCATAATCTGTTTACCACCAAACCATACCACCGCCAGAGTGGTCAGATTCATGGCCAGTGCCATTACCGGCATCTGGATAATCACGATTTTAAAAGCATTCAAAGAGGATTCCTTTAGGTCTTCATTGGACTGTGCAAAACGCTTTGCCTCATAATCTCCTCTTACAAAGGACTTAATCACACGTACATTAGTCAAAGCTTCCTGTATATTCGAATTTACCCGATCAATCT
>JAFUKS010000136.1 GCA_017473445.1 Lachnospiraceae bacterium | reverse complement strand
TCTTTCTACCAGGTTCTCCTCCGGCTCTTCTTCTTCCTTCAACAGTTCCTCGATTACATCGACCTTTACTTCCTTCTCGCAAAGAATCTCGTACTCCATCGCAATATTCTCTGCATCTTCATAGGAAATTTCCTGGTTCACGGTAACAATCTTACCCTCCAGGAATAATTTTTTCACAATTGCAGAGGGCTGCAGCTTCATCTTGTCAGCCAGGTCCTTGATGGTAATGGTTTCGGGCAAGGTAATTACCTTAATGGTCTCCTCTACCACTTCCTTCTTTTTCTCAGGCTTAATGAAGCGTCCGGGCTTGTTCTTTAATGCATCGTCCTCCTCATAAATGGAGTCCTTCTTGGAACGCTTATTATCCTTCTCCTGACTGAAACGTCTCTTTTCTTCCTCGCGTTTCTTCTCTAAATCCTTTGCAGGAGCTGCGTCGCCGCCAAAGCTGCTCTTTGCCCCCTGTTGCTTATCTCTGAAGCCACCCTGACTCTTGCCACCAAAGCCGCGACGGTTATCATCCCCGTCCTTGCCGCCAAAGCCACGACCGTCTTTATTGAAGCCATCCTTATTAAAGCCGCCGCCCTGAGGTCTCTGACCATCCCTATTATAAGGTCTATCGCCCTGAGGTCTCTGACCGTCTCTGTTGTAGGGTCTGTCGCCCTGGGGTCTCTGGCCGTCTCTATTATAGGGTCTGTCGCCCTGGGGTCTCTGACCATCTCTATTGTAGGGTCTGTCGCCCTGGGGTCTCTGACCATCTCTATTATAAGGTCTGTCTCCCTGAGGTCTTCCTCCCTCTCTATTGGAAGGTCTGTCTCCCTGGGGTCTGTCGTTCTGAGGTCTTTCCTCTCTTGCCGGTCTTTCTGCTGCCGATGCTGTAGTCTGCGCAGCAGGTGCTTTAGTTGCAGTATTTTCTGTCTTTACAACTACTGCTTCCTGTTCCTTTACAGGCTGTGTCTTGGGCTGTACAGGCTTACGGGGTACCATCTGCACACTGGGAGTGGGAGACGGAGGAGTCAGAGGCTTAATAGGACCTCTGGCAGGTGCCTGCTGTCTGTTGTTATTATTTGCGCCCTGACGTCCCTGGTTATTACCGTGACCATTATTATTGCCCTGCTGACCGGGACGCTGTCCGGGCATCTTGGAATTCTGAGGATTGCTCACGAAGATAATCTTTTTCTTCTTTTTAGGTGCTTCGGCCCCTTCCTCCGCTTTAGAAGCGGGTACCGCTGCCTGCGTCTTTTCCTCTTGCTTTACTTCTTCCTTCTTTGTTTCCTGCATATTTGCCGTATTACTTCCCTTCCCAAAGGCATCCTTTACAATTTTGATTGCATCCTCTTCAATGGAGCTCTGTGCTGCCTTTGCCTCAATTCCTTTTTCCTGCAAAACATTGATTACATCCTTACTGGATATTCCCAATTCCTTTGCCAGTTCATGTACCTTTATTTTCGCCATTTATAACCACACCTTTCCTGCCGGCCCTCTTGCCGTCTCTGATTTCCTATGATTCACTGGTTTCTTCCGCTATTTCCGGTTGGTATCCCGCCTCTTCCAAACGCTTGGTCAGAAGCTCAGCAAAGCCCTGGTCACATACTGCCACGGAAGCACGTAGTTCCTTGCCAATGGCACTGCCTAACGCTTCCTTGGTACCGTGAATATACAGCGGAACCTCATAGAAGGAGCACATATTGCGAAACATCTTTTTCGTATTATCGGAAGCATCCTCTGCTACCAGTACAAGTTCTGCATGAAAGCTTTTTATCGCCTGTTCTGTAGAGAACTCGCCACTCTTTACGCGTCCGGCCCGGGTAGCCAACCCCAGTACGGATAAAATCTTATTCTGTTTCAATGGTATCAAACTCCTTCTCAAGTATGTCATATACCTCAGCAGGAATGCTCATTTTCAGAGAACGCTCCAGCCCCTTGTTCTTGACGGCCTTTGTCAGACATTCTCTACTCTTACAAAGATATGCACCTCTGCCGTTTTTCTTGCCCGTAATATCCAGACAAATCTCTTCATCCACTGTTTTCAGGACTCTCATCATGTCCTTCTTGCCCTTCATTTCACCACAGCCCACACACTGTCTTAAGGGAACCTTCTTTGTCATAGGGATTACTCCTCGCTATACTCTTCGTACTCGCCGTCTTCATACTCGCCGTCTTCGTACTCATCATCAATATAATCTTCATATCGGAAACCGGGTGCATCCTTTGCCTGGGTTTCAGATTTGATATCAATCTTGTAACCGGTAAGTCTTGCTGCAAGTCTTGCATTCTGACCTTCCTTACCGATTGCCAGGGACAACTGATAATCGGGAACTACTACCTTGGCAGTCTTCTCATCGGGATCTGCAAATACTGCTACAATCTGTGCAGGAGCCAGTGCATTCTGAATCAGATTACCGGGGTTCTCATCCCAGTTTACTACGTCGATTTTTTCACCACGCAGCTCATCCACAATGGCATTTACTCTGGCACCGTTCATACCTACACAAGCACCTACAGCATCTACATTGGGATTGTTGCTCCATACAGCCATCTTGGTACGGCTGCCTGCTTCTCTTGCGATACTCTTAATCTCCACGGTACCGTCCTTAATCTCAGTTACCTCTGCCTCAAACAATCTCTTTACCAATTCAGGATGGGTACGGCTCACATTGATACGGGGACCCTTGGGAGTCTTCTTTACTTCCAGAATGTATACCTTGATACGCTCGGTCAGCTTGAATACCTCACCCTTTACCTGCTCTGCCTCACTGAGCATAGCCTCTGCTTTACCTAAGTTAATACTGATATTATTACCCACATAACGCTGAACCACACCGGTTACCACGTCCTTTTCCTTGGCATAGAACTGATTGTAAATCACACTTCTCTCTTCCTCACGGATTTTCTGAAGAATTACATTCTTTGCATTCTGGGTAGCAATACGGCCAAATTCCTTGGACTTGATTTCTACATTCAGAATATCTCCTACCTTTACTTTCTTGGACAATTCCTTGGCATCAGCAAGTGCAATCTGCAAGCAATCATCTTCCACTTCTTCAGCAGTTTCCACCACTTCCTTTTCTGCATATACCAGAAAATCTCCTGTCTCGCGATTGATTTCAACCTTTACGTTATCTGCCTTACCAAAATGGTTTCTGCAGGCAGTTACCAAAGAATTCTCAATGGCTTCAAAAAGAGTATCCTTGCTGATTTCCTTCTCCTTTTCCAAAATGTCAAGTGCTTCAATCAATTCTTTGTTCATTTTTCCAAACCTCTTTCCGGCCTTCGGCCAATCTATTTTCGTTTTTAAAAATCCAATGTCAGACGAATCAATGCAATGTCGCTGCGGTTAAAGCTGCGGTCTGTACCTTCTGCACTGATAGTAATACTGTTCTCATCAAAGCGCTCCAGCACACCTACAAATTCTTTTACTTTATCTTGGGGCTTAAAAAGCTTCAGTTCCACTTCCTCACCAATGCTGGTTGCCAAATGCTTATCCTTTTTCAAGCTCCGGCCCAGTCCTGGACTGCTAACCTCCAGGATATAAGCATCAGGAATGAAATCTTCCTTATCAAGAGCATCAGAAAGTGCTCTGCTTACATTTTCGCAATCAATAATGTTGACCCCTTCCGGCTTGTCAATATAGGTACGCAGATAATAATCTGCACCTTCCTTCACATACTCCACATCGTAGATGCTTACGCCGTTTTTTTCTGCAATGGGTTGCAACAGGGCTTCCGTTTTGGATTCATAATCCTCTCTTCTGGACATCCACATCCTCCTTTCGGGACTTAGCCTTTACATAAAAGTAAGAGTGGCACGGGTCCACTCTTACTAGTAATTATCTTTATTCAACATGCTCAGTATACGCTTCTGGGTTGCCACTGTCAAGTTTTTTGTGAATTTTCTTTCCTATCAGAGAAGAGAGCCCTTCTGCTTTTGGAAAAACTCATCTATGATTTGGACAATTCTTTCCGGCTCCATGGTTTTCAGTAAATAACCTTCCGGCTTTAAAGGAGATACACTCAGCACACTTTCCCGGTCATTCTTGCCGGTAAGAAAAAATACGGGAACAGAAGCAAATTCCGACTCGGAACGAATCATCTCCAACACCTGTCTTCCGTCACAAACCGGCATCTCATAATCCAGTAAAATCAAATCCGGGTGGTCCATAGCCAGATACTTAATTGCCATGGTACCGGAATTGGCCAGAATTACCTGGTACTTACCTTCCAACCAGCTTTTCACACTACGGAGCATCGCACCGGAATCATCCACTACCAGGATTTTCTTTTTAAATTTGACCTCGTCCATCCCCAGAAACCGGTCCACACATTCTACAATATCCCTTACATTAACAGGCCGTAGAAACTTCTTCACAATATACTGCTCCGACACAACGCCCGACACCTGCGCCAATTCATTTACATCGCCTATGACAAAAATAGGGACATTTCTCTCTATGGCTGCATCCTTCAAATATACCACACCATCGATCTCCGCTTGTTCTCCATTGATAAGAAGCAGGTGCATTTTATCAATATACTTTTTTATTTCCTCAAGATTGTATCCCACCTGCACAATTTCATGATGCAGCTGTTCCAATTGGCTCTGAATAGAAGAAAAAATGAAGTTTTTGGTTTTCGATACCAGTAAAATCATTGCTATTCCTTTCTCTCATCGGTATAATTTATTTCTCTGTTAATTCCTGCATTATTTTTTGAACAATACGTAGTATATCCTCCATGGCCACATCCGCCACAGCTACTCTTAAGGCTTCCATATCCTTTTCACAGTTTTCCGGAAGCTGATAATCCTCCAATTGCTCCATGGCATCATCCACGCCATCCAAGTCGAAACCTTCCACGCAATCCCGGATTCCTTGTAAATATAACATAAGCTCGTTACTATTTGCAACGCGTTTTTCCATTCCTGCTTGAGAATTATACGGTGCCAATATCTGCTTGTAATTGCGGTAATGCTCCAGTACCTTAGAAGTATCCTGTTGTAACACCATCAATGTCTCATCATGTCCCGCCTGTTCCAGATGCTCAAATTCCCGTGACAGCTCCATTGCTCCAATCAGCCGGGCCGTATTTTTCAAAGCATGTACTTCTATCGTATAGTCCTTAATAAAACCATCTTCCAGAAAACGTTCTATTTTTAATTCCTTCACATCAATTAAACGGTAAAAATCTCCAAGCAGACTCAAAAATAGTTCCTTGCTACCGGAATTTTTGATTCCCTCTTTCACATCCAAACCCGGAATAGTCAGGGACACATCCTCGTCCTGCTTCGACTGTATTACCGGCTCTGCCGGAAGCACCAACTGCCGGGGCAACCACTTGCGGATAACCCTGCATATTTCCTTCATTTCAATGGGTTTTGCCACAAACCCGTTCATCCCCGCTTCGTAAAAAAGCTTCTCTGCTTCTTTCATTGCATTAGCAGTCAATGCAATAACCGGCAGATTCTGATAATACGCTTCTTCCTTTTGCCGCAACAGCCTGGTAGCCTCAATACCATCCATTACCGGCATCATATGGTCCATCAATACCATATGGTACTGCTTCTGTCCAATCATCTCTAATGCCTGACGTCCGTCCTCTGCCGTATCTATCTGCAGCTGCAAAGGCTCCAGTAATCTCAGTGCTACTTTGCGGTTCATACTATTGTCATCTACCAACAATATTTGTGCTTCAGGAGCCCTATATGCCATATCCTCTGCATCTTCCGCTACTGTCGCAACACCCTGTGCAATGCCCTGGTATATGGTAAAGAAAAATTCGCTTCCCACGCCATATCGGCTGGTAACCTCCAAACGACCACCCATTTTGTCAATCAGCCTACTGCAAATGGCCAATCCCAGTCCGGTGCCTTCCTTACCTTTATTCCGAATTACATCCACCTGCTGGAAGGTACCAAAGAGCTTATGTATTTCGTTCTCCGGAATGCCCTGCCCCGTGTCAGTCACCGATATCCGAAGTGCTACCGCCTCTTCCCTGCATTCCATCCTGCGTATGGCCAGTGTAATGGTCCCGGACTCTGTAAATTTCACCGCATTTCCCAATAAATTAATGAGAATCTGTCGGATACGGAGTTCATCCCCATATAGATAGGGCGGAATCTCTTCATCCACATCACACACAAAGGAAATGGGCTTTGTACCAATCCGGTTCTGCACCATTAATTTCATATCCTGTAGTAACCGGCGAAATTCATAGGCATCTTCCAACAATTCCATCTTACCGGCTTCAATCTTAGAAATATCCAAAATATCATTTATCAAGGAAAGCAGGGCATGCCCCGAACTACGCACATTATCCAAATACTCCTTTTGCTCGTCAGTCAGTTCTGACCGAAGCAGCACCTCCGTCATACCCACAATGGTATTCATGGGCGTCCGAATCTCATGGGACATATTGGACAAAAATACATTTTTGGCCTCGTTCGCTTCCTGGGCTTTGCGTTTTTCCAGTTCTACCTGTTGAGCCAGATAAATATCCGGATTCTCCATAGTCAGATAAAAGGATAATACCAGCAGCATAATACCCATTCCGCTCATCAATGCAGTGGGATACACAGCCTGATACAAAGAGATTAAAAACTCAATCAAAAAAGCAATTCCTATTACAAAACGCTTCTTGGGATTAATCTCCTTCCAATTCCGTGCAAGAGCAAGCCCTATGCCAAACAAGTAGGCTGCGATAGTCACATACGTCATATATGCTGCGGGACCGTAGGAATAATTCACCTGCTCATGCTCCATATAATAAATAGGAAGAAAAGCTGTGCCCAGCAACACCAGAACCAGTACTACTATGCCATAATCCAACAGTCTGCTGCGTTTGCCGGTTTCTTCCTCTACCATAAGCAAAATATATCTATGGACCAGAAAGAAAATCGCCACCATGGTGCCTACAAACAATTTATGCAGTACATTATTAAGCCAGAGAGGAACGGTTTCCAAATGATTCACCGTATATACAGTGGCTCCGTCAAAAATCAAATGCAGCATGGATAATATCAACAAAGTAGAAAAAACTTTGTGGTACTTTGTCTGTTCTCTTTTCGCGCTAAAATACAGTACCGCCATAAATGCAGTTACCAAAAAACAGGCCACTTCCAGTCGCAGCATAGTCTTTCCTCCTTTATTTCGTTCTTTCCTGCTTCCATATCGCACTTTAGTACCAGATAATTTAATTTTATTATATCACTCTATCGCAGAAATACCAGTAAATATTATCTTCAAACACCACTTTCCCGGATTCCTCTTGTTTATTTTGGTTTCATCCCATATAATTATGGTAGATACTGATTTCCTGCATTGCAGAAATCCAAACCCACTCCATGGACAGGAGGACATTCATATGGTTGATTGGAACGATATTAAGAGAGCATTCGAAGGCAATGTAAAAAATGAAGAACAGCTCAGAATGGAACAGGAACAACGACTGTTGGAAAGCATTGCCCAGTATCTCAGTGCCCAAAAGGGCACCACATCCGTAAAAGGCTACAAGCCGGAGGAGGTTGCTGAATTTCTGCAAAAATCCATCCCGGAGGTGAAGCAGCTTTTAGGCGGTGAATGGGCTGACATAAGCGACGACAAATTAGATACACTTATTTATACACTTATCAAAAAAGTGCGTAAATCTGAAAATATCCTGCCCTGGAAATAATCCGGGCAGGGTATTTTTATCTCGTTATTTCATTAACTCCTCTGTCAATCGGAGAATTTCCGGAGTAATCCGCTCACGCTCTTTCTTTACCAAGTAGGAATATAAAGGATACGCCATAACAATACCGGCAATCCCCATAAGTCCTACAAGAATTCCTACCGCAAACAGGTTTTTCCCCCAGACCAGGCAACAGCTCATACCCAATCCCAGTACCAAGGCACTGATAATGCCTACTACCAGAGATGCAACAGTTCCCTTCCGTGTAACCCCGGCATCCAGCCTGCGAAGCTGCTCCAGCTTATCATCTTCTTTGGGAATATATTTCTCACGGATGCTTTTTATTTCCTCCTGCATCTTTGCAGAATAGGTGTAGGAAAAAGCCTCGTTATTACTTTCACTACTCATTACTTAAAAACCCTTTCTTCATATCCTTTATTTCCTTTGTGGCATGCACAATCATATAAATAGCCAGCACATGCACCACTAGACATACCACAGCTCCCGTAGCCCCCGTCATAATCTGCCTAAATAAGGAATTATCTCCATTTCCCCAGGCATTTAACATAGCAGATTCCAAGGACAAGAGAGACACCAGGGCTGCCGTTAAGCTGATAGCTTTGGCAGCAGACATTACCGGACTGTTGTATTTCCGGTACTGAATAATATTTTTCACTGCCATGGCCATGGCCCAAAACGTATAGGCCGCCATAGCAATGGTCAGTATCTCGTGATGGGAAAATCCTCTGTTTAACCAAACAATATAAGCTACTATCACTGCCAGCACCAAATTCAGCACTACCAGTACCATACCACAAAACCGGTAACGTCCAAGTTCCTCCATCCGTTGGGCACCCAGCTGAGTGTGTCTCACATCTTTTAGCAGAAAAAATCTCATAAATGCCAACAGGGCATAATAACCAGATAAAGCATAAAACCATACGGAATGGAAATAAAATCCGGTTCCCAGCTGTAACAGGGCATATAAAATATTAATGGCTAAAGACAGATACAGGGACAGCTTCATCCGCCACTGTACATCTGTCAAATACCTATGTACATACTTATTTTCCCGCTTCAATCGTCCAAACCCTTTCATCCAGCGGGGCAACCTGACACATAAAATCACCAATGCGTAGGCAGATAGGCCATAGGACACATAAGCCAGAGGCGTATCGGTCTGTCCACTTGCCAATATATAAACCACCAATGCCCCGGCCATAGGTATCAGTAGCAAGGCCAAAATCAGCGGTGGAAACAAAAGTCTCCACAGCACTTTCTTAAATCTCTCCACCGCCAGTCCTCCGTATTTTCACTGTAAAAGTGGTACCCTTGCCCACTTCGCTTTCCACGAAAATATCACTGCCTGTAATGTCAATAATCCTTTTCACCAATGCCAGGCCCAGACCATTTCCCTGGGTAGCATGGGAGGTATCTCCCTGATAAAACTTATCAAACATATGAGCCCCCACTTCCCGGGAAATGCCACATCCTGTATCGGACACCTGTACTATCGCAGTGTCCTCTGTGGTTGTTAGCCGTAGACTGATTTTCCCATCATTTTCTGTAAATTTGATGGCATTGGAAAACAAATTATTCCACACAAGCGTCATCATGTCCTGGTCAGTTTTAATATATATCCCATCTTCTATCTCTGTTTCAATCTCCAGATTCTTTTTCTCCCAAACATCTTCAAAGCCCAAAAGACATTCGCAAAGCTGCTCCCCCAGATCATAGGTAGTGATGGAAAGCAGTATCTGCTGATTTTCCAGTTTATTTAATTTCAGGATGTTAGAAATCAAATCTGCCAGCCTCCGGGAAGCGTCCGTAATGGCCTTGGCATACTCTACCCGTTTTTCCCGGGACAACTCCGGTGCCTGAAGCATGGTAGCATAATTTTGCATGACAGCCAGGGGCGTCTTCAATTCATGAGATACATTGGCAATAAAATCCGTACGCAAGGTTTCTGTCCCTGACAATTCCTCTGCCATCTTATTGAAGCAATCTATAATCTTATTAAATCCATCCTCACCGTCCATTTTGTAAACAGGAGAAATCCGCACGCTAAAATCTCCCTGCATCATCTGCTGGGCTGCATCGGTAATCTTCTTTACGGGACGACTGACCGTGATTTTTCTGCGCACAATATCTATTACCGTCGCAATGAAACTTAAGAGCAATACATTGCCAAAGGTCAGCTTGGCCGCAATCGCAATATTCTCCTCTGTAAGAGTAATCCCCATGGTATGGGTCATGGTCTGAATAAATAACATCATACAGCAGGTAGTAATAAATGCCATCAACAAGAAAAATACCACATAATGATGAATGCTCTTTAAAACACCCGCAAAGTTCAGTCTCTTTTTCATTTCAACACCGCCTTATAGCCCAGCCCATGGACTGTCACAATCTCGAAGGAATCACAATCTGCCAGCTTGCCCCGCAATTTTGTCATATACACATCCACGGTACGGGGACCGGAAGCGGTATCCGCATCCCAGAATTCATCCATAAGCTGAGAACGGGTAAAGGTCTTTTTCGGATAAGACAAAAGCTTGTACAACAAACTAAACTCTCTGTTGGTAAGGGCAATCTCCTCTCCCTGCCAATAAGCCGTATGCTCGTCTGCATCCATCACAAAAGCTCCTACCTCCAGTTTACGGCTGGAAGCGATTTTGGCGCGACGAAGCAGAGCACCAATACGCAGGAACAACTCATCCAAATCAATGGGCTTCACCATATAATCATCCACACCCACACGGTAACCTCTTTGCTTTGCTGTAAAATCATCCCGGGCAGTCATAAACAATATGGGAATATCTTCATTCAATTCCCGCACACTTTTCACAAACTCAAAGCCATCAATATCCGGCATCATAATGTCCGAAATAATTAAATCAAACACTGCTTCATACATGGCATCAAAGGCTTCCTCTGCTCCCAAGCATCCGGTGGCTTCATAGCCACTCTGGTTCAAAAAGGAGCACACACTGTGATTTAATTCTTTGTCATCTTCTACTACCAAAATTTTAAACATAGCTCTGACCTCCCATTCTTTGATACCAGTATACTACAGAAATGTTAAAGTTTTGTTTCTGTTTTTCACTAATTCTTTTTCATTGCATCTATGCGTGTATTGGCTGCCGCGATACGCTCATTGGCTGCCGCGATACGCTCATTGGCTGCGCTAATCTGTTCTTCCCGCTCCTTCTGGATTTTTGCCTGCATTGCCTTGGGAGACATCTTTGCCTCCTCCCACTGAGCCTTTGCCTCTGCCTTTGCTGCTGCAAAATTCGCCTTGTCTACCTCATGCTGTGCCTTTGCACTTTCCTTCATATCCTCAAAGGCTCTCTTCAAAAAGCTGCCAGTCTTTTCCACACCTTCCTCTACTATTTTTTCAAAACTCTCTACATGTTCCTTTTCCATTTCGTAATTGCTCATAGTTCTTTTCTCCTTTTTCATTTAACTTTCATTCTTTAATTCTATTTAAGTTTTGTAAAATAAGTTCCGACCTTACTGCTGCTTGCTTTCTTTCCACCCCAGACACATGGGAATCATGAACAGTAATAATACAATACCTACAACGCCTACTACAATTCCTACCAGCAGCATACCTTCTACTGCCAAAGTCAGGCACATACCTGCACCAAATACCAATGTAGCAAAGATACCGTACAGAATCTTACCGATGACCTTTACATTCCACTTAATGGGAGCCTTGCCCGCCAGCTTACGATATACAATCCAAGTTGCCAATAACAGAATAGCTCCTACGATACCAAAACCGATACCTGCCCGGAACATTCCCCATTCAGGAAGCAGACACATGCACATACCCAGTGCAAAAATCAGACCACCTACAACGCCCATTACTAAAGTTACAAAATGCTTCTTTTCCATAATTACTTTTCTCCTTTTGTGATTTCTGTTTTGTTTCTGTGTTTCACTTGATGGTCTTATCATAGCCCCCTTTTGTTTGGGAAATGATAAGCTTATGTTAAAGTTTTGTTAATATTCACGTTGGCAATGAGCCATGCAAAAATAAAAGCGGTTGGCTTATGGGTGCTTGCACACATTTAAGCCTAACCGCTTTTGTTTTTATAGGGCGAAGCCCGTGACCGAGCATGCGCTAGCATGCGAGGTGCTTGGCTCGACATGCGAAAGGCATGCGAGGTGCATGGCGTTAGCATGCATGATGCTTGGCTCGACATGCGAAAGGCATGCGAGGTGCATGGCTCCTTGTCTTATATAATTTGTTTTAATTTCTCCGTCTCAATCTCGATAACACCTTTATCAATCCTTTGAAATAGAATTTCCACTTCCGGAAGCTGATATCCCGCTTCAACTGCTTGTCTTTCCCATCTATTATTTATATTCAACCATCCCAAAACCTTCTTGGATGAAAAGGGGATAAATGGAGATAACAATATTGCCAAATTAGCAATAATCTGAACACATTGATACAAGGTATTATCACATGCTACTTTGTCAGTATTTCTGGTAGTCCAAGGTTGTTCGGTATCAAAAAATTTGTTTGCACTTCTTATGAAATCAAATATCTCATCTAATGCATCCTTAAATTCACCTTTTTCAATCTTCTCCCCCACCGAACCATATAAAGCTTCTATTTGCACATTGATGTTCCGGTTATCGCTTCCTTTTGGTACAATTCCATCACAATACTTTGTAATAAATGCCAGGGAACGATTCACAAAATTCCCGTATGCCCCAAGCAACTCTCCATTATGGCTATGGACATATTCTCTCCATGAAAAATCTGCATCTTTCTTTTCGGGCCCATTTGCTATAAAAAAGTAGCGGATGGAATCTGCCTCATAATTGTGAAGCAGTTCTTTTACCCATATTGCATAATTTTGACTGGTAGATATTTTTCTTCCTTCCAATGTCAAATACTCACTTGACACAATCTGATCCGGCAAACGCCAACCGTCACCATTAGCAAGCAAAAGCGATGGCAAGATGATTGTATGAAAAGGGATATTATCTTTTCCATGCACATAATAATGTTTCGCATTACAGCCCCATAATTCATGAAAATCAGCATTTCTTTTTTCAGCCGCCACTTTACTGGCAGACAAATATCCCAGTACATTTTCTGCCCATATATAAATGGTCTTATTTTCGTAACCCTCTTTCGGAACTTCAACTCCCCATTCCAAATCTCTGGTTAACGCTCTATCTCTTAAACCATCATCAATATATCTGTTGGTAAAAGTAATCGCATTCTTTCTCCATTCCGGGTGATTATCAACAAGTGCTTTTAGCTCTGCCTGCAATTTAGTAATGGCTATATACAAATGCTTTGATTTTTTGAATCCTATTTTATTTCCGCATACAGCACATATCGGCTCTAGGAGCGTCTCCGGCTCAAGAACTGTGCCACAAGCATCACACTGGTCTCCTCTGGTATCACTTCCACACTTCGGACATTTTCCCAATACAAAGCGATCCGCCAAGAAAGTATCACATTTCTCACAATATGCCTGTGGAACCTCTTTCTCATAAACATAGGGACTCTCATATAACTTTTTATGAAACTCCCTTACAAAGTTTTTATGCTCCTCAGATGATGTCTTGGTATATACATCATAACTAAATCCCAGTTCTTTGAAGCATTCCGCAAACTCCTCATGATAAAAATCACTAACCTCCCGGGGCGTTTTGCTTTCCTGCTTTGCCCTAATTGCAACAGGAGTGCCATGGCAATCACTTCCGGACACAAAATATACATTGTCACCAACAGCCCTATGATATCTCGCAAGTACATCTCCTGGTAACAATCCTGCAATGTGACCAATGTGCAATGAACCGTTTGCATACGGCCATGCTCCACCAATTAAAATATTTCTCATATTACATACCTCATTTCTAAATTTTATAGTGATAACTTTGTTTCTAATGTCTCAATAGACATTCATCTTTTATGGTTTATTCCATTTTCTGCAATAAAAAAGCCCTCCTCTCTGAAAAATTTCTTTTTCAGGGACGAGAGCAACTGCTTCGTGTTACCACCCTAAATTCACTCACACCTCACGATGTAAGCCTTATCAACTACGGACGAGAAATGATTCATCGATAGTCTATCACTGTAACGGGTGCACCCGTCGTAGCCTTGGCATAATAGCTTCGGTACGCAGCTCCGAGACCATTTTCAGCAGTTCCTTTTGCATCTGTTCTCACCTAATCAGACTCTCTGTAACATATCTAACTACTTACTTTTCTCTTCATAGCCTTTGTAAATATATTTATAGTATATACAACCAATCCTGCTTTTTGTCAATTCCTTTATCAATGCTTTTCGTCCTATTCCGGTTATTTTTATATGCTAAAATGCCACAAACCGAAAATATATTTCAATTTGTGGCACTTCATCCAAAAAATATATCTATCTGCTTTTCTGTAGCAGGCCTTATACTATTATCTTTTCTTTAATAGCCTCCTCACTGAACTCTTGAATATATCCCACTAATTCCTGTGAGACATTTACCACCACATCCGTTGCAGAATTACATTCGCTTACAATCTGACGGAACTCTTCCATATTCTCTGTGGTAATTTCCGCACTCTCTGCATTTTGATTGGCCGTTACATTCAAGGAATCAATGCCGGTCTCAATCACATCCTTATGTGCATTTAAGCCTTCCACCTCTCCTGTAATATCCACAATGGATTCGCTTACTCTGGCAATCTCTGTATTCAGCGAGCTAAAGATTGCCTCTGTATCCTTAATTTTTTCATTCTGCTTTAAGAATGCCTCTGATACTTCCTTTGTAATTTCTACGCTGACAGCAGAATTATCCAAAAGGGCCGCCACCACATTTTCAATCTGTTGAGTGGATTCTCTGGACTGATCTGCCAATGCACGGATCTCTTCTGCTACCACCGCAAATCCCTTACCGTGTTCACCGGCTCTTGCCGCCTCGATACTTGCATTCAAGGCCAGTAAATTGGTCTGACTGGAAATACCCGCAATAATTTCTGTCGCAGTACGAATCTTCTGTGCAGACTGATTGGTCAGTTCTGTCTGCTGACGTACATTTTCAACAGACTCGCTGCTCTTTTGACTAATCTCTACCAGCTCTCCCATAATCTTTTCTACCGCTTGGTCATAATTCTTCATCAGCTCCGCACTTTCAGCCAACACCTTCACATTTGCGGTAATAATCTCAATGGCATTGCTGATAGCATCAATCTTTTCTTTCATATCTGCTGCCTGCTCTGCCTGCAGCATGGTATTGGATGCAATGGTATCTACCTCGGTTCCGGTCTGTTCCACTGCATTTTCCATGCTCTTAAATATATTGGTAAAATTCTCTGATACCTCACTCAGTTCCCGGGAAGCCGTCCGGATACCATTTATAACTCTGCTAACGGAAGAAAATGTCTCCTGTACATAACGGGCCATCTCACCAATCTCATCATTACGTTGGGCCAGCTTATCAGCCCCCTTATCCAGAGACTCGTCAGTTGCATCTTTCAAGCCGCTGAAAATTTGAAGAAACTTGCCCACAATGAACCGTACAACCAGGAAAATACCACCTAATATAAACAGCAAGACACCTACCAGTGAAATGGTTGCCAGCGTCGTACTTATCTTACCATTCTCCAATAGTTTCAAAATGAATATCTGCCACAGTACAATAGCAGTAAAGCTTAAAAGCATACCTAAAATCAATTTACCAAGTAACGTTTTTTTCCTTTTAGCATCCATTTTCTTATCCTCCGTATAGCATATAAAGTTTTGCTTCAATTATAATTTTATCACTTCTACCCATATTGTAAAGTAAGCATATACGAAAAATGTTTCTGAAGTGTTAAAATTTTGTTAAATGTAGGGAATTTTCCTTGAAAAATAAGGATTTTTTGATATGAAATCGATGGATTACACCACTTTGACACCATCCACGCAAGTCATGAGACGTGTAAGCGATGACAACATCGGTTGTTGGAAGCTTGCTTACATAAGACTGATGGCGTCAGCGCTTATAGGGCGACGCCCGTGACCGAGCATGCTTTTGCATGCGAGGTGCACGTCTCAGTTCTTGCTCCGTTTTCAAACTTGCTCATTTCAGATATGAGCATATCGTCTGTTACATGGCAATAGAGATTCATTGTCAACTGGATTGTAGAATGTCCTAAGATAATCTGCAATGTCTTGGGGTTCATGCCCCTCTCTATACACCTTGTTGCAAATGTGTGCCTAAGTGTATGCGGTGATAACGGCTTAAATTGTGCTTCAATGCTACGTTTCCAAAGTAACTGTTTCTTTAAAATCTGATATGCTTTTAATGTCATCGATATCTTACGTCTGCCCTTATCTGTCTTTGGTTCATGAAATTCAAATCCCCATTTGTCAAAGTTTGGACTATCCTTATCATCTGACTTGATATATACCAAAGTTCGATTGACGTATATGGTTTGATTTAAAAAATCAATATCCGACCATTTGAGACCGATGATTTCTCCAATACGCATACCAGTTTTTAAGGCAAGGCTAGTCCCGGACTAGAAGTTGCTATTTTCGCTCATATGTTGACAGCATGAACCGACTGATATGCTATAGGCAAATAAGAAAGGCTCTGATTCCTACATTTAATAGAAACCAGAGCCTATCGCTCTTGTAACAGCCTAGCACATCAGTACATGCTGTAAACATATTTAATACCACTTTAATTCTATTTGCCACAAAATATTCTCTCTTACAAACTGAAAGTTTCAAGTGTATCTCATAATATAAATACAAATCTAATTTCTAAATTGAATACGATGAAAATGTCTTCCATAATTGGATTCATAAAAATCATATTCCTGCTTATCTGTCACAAAAACAAAAGCCGGATAAGCAGTAATGTTTTGTTTTTTCAGGCATTTTAAGTATTCCATAGTTCCTTGACAGCAGAAACGTCCCTTTTGGAAACGAATCATTAGTGGGACATTATCCGATTGTTGCAATGATATATTATCCACGCTATCTATGAGGCGTAACGGAATATTTATCAATCCATCACATATCCACTCTTCCGGATAAGACTTCTCTCCATACATTTTTACGTAATAGGTTCGAAGCCATTCCTCGGCAAGCCCTGCCTGATTATACTGAATCGCATTTTGTAAAGTTGGCAAAAAAGAAATTCTATTCTTATTAGCACCATATACGATTTTACGAATGGAATCTACAGATAAGAAATATTCTTCCGAAAGTTCTCCAACTCCTTTTCCATTTTTATATTCATTGTAAATACGCTGATTCCGTTTCAGCAACTTCTGCCTTGCACCGGACAAACTCCCCCATGCCATTGGTTCTTCTTTTTGGGGAATATACAGCAATTTCCCTGCTGCATATTTTTGTATTTGATTCACTAAATCCGGTGGCAAAATGTTATTGGCATTCTCATATTTCATGCTTTCACCTACAAATTCAATATACGTTCCTCTAAATTACTGATTGACTCCATAATTGTTTTACAAGATACATCATCCTGAATAGACGCATGCCAACGCAACACATCCAAGCCCTTATAATATGCCATACACAAGAAACGTTCTTTAAAATTCTCTGTTTTGATTCCTTTTTCTTGTAAATACAACATTAATTTTTCCGGAATTTGAAAATAAGGACGATGCAGATCCATACATGCAAAATCAATTAACCAATCTGTAACTGCAACTCTATCCCAATCTACAAATCCAACCGAAGCATTCATAATAACGAGATTTCCAAAAAACAGGTTGTTATTTGTAAGATAACGCTGATTTTCACAATACTTGCTGTAATAAAGCATTTTGTTATAGTACATTTCAAAGAATTCTCTTGTCATCATGGATGTATCAAAAAGTTCTCTCCAATTCTTCCAATAATCCTCTCTGTCATCAGCAAAAGTTTCTGTGATAAATTCATGGAAAGAGGCATATTGTGGTTGATTATCATCACCTAATTCTCCATAACCTCTAAGCGAAGAAATGTCAGCTGTCTGAATTTCCATCACGCTATCGAAAAACTTCGGATACATTTCATTAAAGTCTTCTATCCATATTTTCTCAGCATCATCTCCAATCGGATTTAATGAAATACTCTCCGGTAACCACTGTTTTAATAATTTATCTCTATTCATTTTTTCTTCTCCTTAATTCACATATTTTACAGTTGCGCTCCTGATAGCTATATCATATATGACACCAATATATAAAAAAAGAGAAAAAATGAGTATACTCCAATTTTACCGTTCCATATTGTATATCTGCTCCAACTGCAAATCATCACGTGCTTTAATACACTTAGTAAAATTCAAATTTCACATCTAGTTTTATCCGTATGTAATCCCATACGTTTAGATTTCAAATATACTACACTTAATTCTTCTCTTCAATACATGATATCTTATCCGCCGCTGATAAAATTTGCACCTGATACTCTGCAATCTCTTTTAAAATCTGAAATCTTTCTTCTTTTGATTTACCTTCACGAATCATCTGTGCATTATGCGTTTCAAGATTCGAAAGTACCGTAAGTTCATTAATCGTAGCATAATCTCTAACGTTACTTTGTTTTGCAAGTTCCGGGTTACTTTCTCGCCACGCTTTTGCTGTAAAACCAAACAACGCAACATTTAGCAAATCTGCTTCTTCCGCATAAGGTAACCACTGCAAGTCATCCCTGTAATTGCAATTTGGAATAATATAATTCTTGATTGCATCCGTTTGAATCAAATAATTATTCTTGGATAGAAATCTCATTGCCTCCCATTCTAACTTTTTAAGATTATTTTCTTCTTCTTTCAACC
>JAFUKS010000135.1 GCA_017473445.1 Lachnospiraceae bacterium | reverse complement strand
CAAAGAACGAATAAATCTTTCATCCAGACATAAGGAGAAATCATTCCCTTCATAGCTATGATTTCCTTCCCAGACATGCCGGAAAGCCCGGTACAACTCTTCTCTTTTACGCACCCAAACCATGCTTCTGTCCAACGAAGTCAAATGCCAGTCAAATTTTACCGAATCAATAGACTTCTTGTAGGTTTTCTGGAATGCCAGAAGTCGTTTCCTGCCACGCGTAGCATCCAGCTGGCAACCACAGCTTTCCTCTACCGCCACTATGGTACGGAAGCTTTCTTTTTTTTCGCAGTCCTTCCCTTCCAGACGGTCTAAAAGACGACAAGTACCCTTATAGGCATGTTGTGCAACATTTCTCTCCACAGATGTAACTGCTGGATAAAACCCTTGTCCGCTTTCCAAATGATCAAATCCGGTAACCTTAATATTCCCCGGTACATCAATCCCATGATCCTCAAAGAAGATACAGGCTCCTACCGCCATATTGTCATTGGCACATACCACCACATCCGGCAATGTATCATGAGTTTCCATCCACTCCTCCAAACGCCAACTGGCTGAATAATAGCTCCAGTCACCATAGAGAATATTGTCCTCCTTCAAGGTCAAACCATGCTCTGCCATTACCTCCTGCAAGACCTCAAAACGCTCCTGACTGTCCCTATTTCCTTTGGTCCCGCCTAACCACAAAAAATCTTTTGCATTATGTACTTTTATCATATGCTCTACCAGTTCACGCATACCGGTAGTATTATCGGTCAGCAAACTATCCACACCATCCAGGTCGTAATCAATACAAATTGCAGGCACATTACATTCCAATACCTTTTCCCGCAAAATATCAATTTCACCTGCTACCGTAAGCATATTGCCAAGTAAAATCACTCCATCAAAATCGTGAAAATCCGGCAACTGTAAAATATTGATTTCTCCGGCAATTTCTATTTCATCATCCGTATATGCAGCATAATCCAGAAACAGAAAAATATCCGCGTTACGCTCCTTGGCACACTGCTGTATTCCTTTCATACTGAGCATCAGATATTCATTATTCCAACCATTCGCAAATAATGCAATTTTCTTTTTCATATGTTTCACCCCAAAAACATTTCCATAAAACGTTCCGGCAACGCGTTGATTAGCCGGCAAATCGGTTTACCCTGCTCCAAGGAAAGCCAACTGATTCCACAGTTCTCAAAAAACTTTGGAATTTCACTCTCCTCCACATAATAACGTAGTAAATTACGAATCAAAGCTCCGTGAGAGACAAGTAAGACATTCGCATCACCGTATTCTTCATACAATTGCATGATACCGGTCACAGCCCGCTCCTGTACCGACTCTCGGGTCTCAATCCCCAGAGTGCCTTCCGCATCCCGATGACGGTCCAGTTCTTCCCGCGTAGCACCGGATACCTGCCCGAAATCCATCTCAATAAAGGCCTCCATGGTACGCACATCCTTAATCCCCAAAAATTCACCAATAATTTCTGCTGTCCGTACCGCTCTGCTCAACGGACTGGATACCACATAATCCACCGGTAATCCTTGTAGCTTTTCGCCGCAGTTTCTGGCCTGTAAGATACCGCCTTCATTTAAAGGGATATCCTCCCGTCCCTGCGCCCTTCTTTGTAAATTCCAGTCTGTAATTCCATGACGAACCACAAAAATATTCATGGAAGTCCTCCTGCCATTGTTTTAGTACGACCTATACAGCTCACAGCAAATATCGCTGATTTCCATACCATTCTGTCCGAAGAAGAATTTCATATAGAAATAAGGATTGAATACATCCCCCAAATCTAATTCAAATTCCTTCCATTCATTCTCGTCCCCACGTAAACTGATGGTAGCCAATAAAGCCTTATCCTTTGTAATACTAAGGGGCAACTGGGCCAACGGATTCTTTGTGGCTACACGCAGTTTAAACCGCATCTTGTAGTAGCCCCTCTCATTTCTGCGTATACAAAGAGTTGCCTGACGTCCCTTCTGCGTAGGAATCAGACTACTGTCCAATCTGTTATTCTCATCCATTTCCAGATTGATCATATCCTGCGAAGCATTTTCTTCCCGGCTCAAAATACGTTTCATTTCCATGTCCAATGCATCGTCCTGCCCCAAGGAATGCCACATTGCCGGCATACGCATCAACACGCGACAAATATTCATAGCAGTACGCTGCAATTCACCTAAGGTCACCTTTCCCGATGCCAGGCCCTCCTCCAAATCGTCTCCATTGGAATTGGTATCAGCGTCCGTATTTACCATATTCAAATCATTCTGACTTCTTACTTGGGCAGACACCTGACTCAAAGTACCTTCGCCACCCTCTTCATTACCATTTGCCCACCAGTCAGTCATTACCACGCCATCGTAGCTCCACTCTCCTCGTAAAATCCGAGTAAGCAAATCATAGCAGCTGGCAGTCCAGAAGCCGTTTACCGGTCCATAGGTAGACATGATACAATAAGCATCCCCTTCTTTTACACACATTTCAAAGGGTTTTAAATATATCTCACGAATGGCACGTTCCGATACAATGCCTTCCGCCAAGGAACGTTTGTGTTCCTGATTATTACATGCAAAATGCTTCACCGTACCTGTTACATGATATTTGTGCATACCTTTCAGCTGTGCCACAACCATCCTACCGGTAAGCAAGGGGTCCTCAGAGAAATATTCAAAGTTTCTTCCGTTTAAGGGGTTTCTATGAATGTTGATACCCGGACCCAGCAAAGTATCAATACGATTCTTACGAAGCTCCAAGGCTTCTAACTCATACAATTCTTCTACCAGTTCCTCATTGAAGCAGCATGCCTGGCAGGTACCGTTGGGCATCGCAAAAGCGATGGTGCCACAATCCATTCGGATACCACTGGGGCCATCCGCACAGCATCCCAAAGGGATGCCAAAATCCCGTAAGGACTGGGTCACGCCACCGAATGCACCTGCAGTACCGGGCGTCACCTTAGGGGAACACAAACCCACGCCACGTACCATACACATCAAATCATGAGGACTGAGCTGCGCAATAAACTGCTCCAGAGAAACCTTCCTCTTTCGCACATCCTCCAGCTTATATCCTTTGT
>JAFUKS010000134.1 GCA_017473445.1 Lachnospiraceae bacterium | reverse complement strand
TTATGGGGACTGGTCCTATGATGTGCGCCCTGTAGATGAAGGTGATGTAGCTTTGGTAGAAGAAATGTTGCAGAATGGAATTGCTATGTTCTATTTTACACCACGGGACTATCAAGTGCTTGATATTGTTCAAGAAGAAGCGGAAGCTTACTTCCAGGGGCAGAAAAACGTGGATGAAGTCTGCGCGATTATTCAAAGCAGAGTACAGCTGTATTTAGATGAAAATTTTTAATATATTAAGAGGTCCTTTCATACTGAAATGGCCTCTTTTCATGTTTTCTCCCAGTATAATAAGTTTTTATAAATGTAGCATTGATGAAAACTCAACGCTCCGTTTAGTTACTGTGGAAAAGCCGTTGATTGTAGGGGAGGGCTTTTTAGATTATAGTATGTACAATCTATAAGAAATAACTACTGGTTTTAAGGAACTATGGGCAGGAGGGAGAAGATGAGGATTGATAAAAATAGTAAAATCTATGAGAATGATATATATATAAGGGAGAAGAACAATTTTTATTTTATAGAATTTATACGTATCAATGCGCCTGAAATGCTTGCGTATAGTGATGAGGAGAATTATATAATTGCTCGTGGAGGCCGGGGGTATCCTGCTTGGATTTGGACGGCAGATGGTATTGGTGAAACCAAAATGCGGGAAGTTTCCGAAATAATATCTGAATGCTATTTAACAGAAGGTCAGAAGAGCAAATTTACGGCCAAAAAGGAATTTTATGATTATCTAAAGCAAGAGAAATATCCTTATCTGAATCAAGAGGATTATTTTGAGATGGGTACATTGGAATGCAAGGAAGTAAAAGCCCCCAAAAAGTGCGATGGAAGTATAGACAGGCCCAAAAACGGGGAGTTAAATGTTCTTGCCAAATATCTATTTAAAAGCAATCAGGAAATGAATAGAGGAGAATTGGTTTCCGAGGAAAAGGCATATGAGGATGTAAAGACAATGTTGGAAACGGAAACGTTGTTTATTTGGCGAAATATTGCTGGTAAAATTGTTTCTATGTTGAATTACCAAATAGCAGGTAAGCAGGTAAAACTGGGACATGTATATACACCACAAGAGGAAAGGTGCAAAGGATATGCGGCGAATTTAGTTTATTATGTAACAAAACATTTTTTGGAACAGCAGCTAGAGCCGCTTCTTTATACGGATTATCATTACAAAGCCTCCAATAAGGCTTATCAAAATGCGGGCTATGTAGATACAGGGATATTGATTAACTTTACCTGTTGCAGATAACAATACGCATTCAGAGGAAGGAGAGGAACTATTTATGGAATCATTTATTTTAATTAAACCTACAATGGAATATGCGGAACAAATTGCTGAATACAGAAAATCGTTTCTGAAATCCGGTGATTCTATGGATGGAACTGGACCACTTCGCAGAATGGAGGATATATATGAGTACATAAAGTTCTGCATTGAAGGCGAGAATCCGGCCATGGTACCTGCAAATCTGGTGCCGGCCACCCAGTTTCTTTTTGTTCGCACTTCCGACAACCAACTGGTTGGAATGATTCAAGTGAGGCACTATTTTAATGATTTTTTGGAACGGTTTGGGGGACACATTGGGTATTCCATAAGACCGGAAGAAAGACGAAAGGGCTATGCCAAGAAAATGCTGAATATGGTTCTGTCTTTTTGCAGAGAAATGGGACTTGAAAGAGTGCTTGTTTCCTGTATAGACGGCAATATAGCCAGCGAGAAGACAATTCTTGGGAATGACGGAGTTTATGAATCTACTGTTTATGAACCAGTCAGGCAAATTTATTTGAAAAGATTTTGGATCAATACGATGGAAAAGAACTATAAGCAAAAAATAATTGAAAAATATGCAGATGGCCGGGAAGTAAACCGGCAGGAGAAAATGGGAAAATATCCCATGGAGTTTATTTATACCAAGAAAGCACTGGATACCTACATAAATACTGAGAAACGAGTTGCAGAAATCGGCTGCGGCGGCGGTTACTATCTGATGCATTATGCATCAAAATGTAAGGAATACCTGGGGATTGATTTATCACCCGTAAATGTTGAAGTCGCAAGGAAGCAAATAATAGAAAAGGACCTGAAAAATGCATCCGTTGAAGTGGGAGATGCCACAAATCTGGCGGGCATTGCAGATGCTTCTTACGATGTGGTGCTGTGCTTGGGACCGCTGTATCATTTGAAACCGGAGGAACGGGATGCATGTATTAGCGAGTGCAAGCGTATTTGTGCACCGGGCGGTTTCATTGCCTTTGCGTTTATCAACAAAACCGGAGCCATTGCAAAATACGGCGGGGGAGACAGTTGGCAGGCGGTATTAACCACTGATGTGGGTGAAAGTGTTATGAAGTATGGTAGTGATAAAAAGAATTGGAATGTATTTTATTTTACCATGCCAGAGGAACTACTGGCAGCAACTGAGAAACAGGGACTAAAGAAAGTCCGCATGACCGGGCTGGATTTCCTGCTATTGGAAGAAACCATTGAATCCTTTACAGAAGAGCAACGCAGCATTTGGTTCCAATTTGCGGATATGGTGGCGGGCAGTGAATATGCCACGGCACTATCCAATCACGCCTTACTTATCTGTCAAAAAGACTAGTACATAGGACTACATCACCAAAGAAAACTGTGGTAAAATGTACGTATATTCAAAGAATGATTGTTCATCCGGATATTTCGTATCATTACAAACAGTAAAACGGGGGTGCAGTATGAAAGAACGTCAATATACCAGAATTGATAAGGTGAGACAAGGGGTAGATGCCATGCTGAAAAGCTGCATTGACCCGGAGGTAATCAGATGCGGTTACGTACATTTATACGGAGTAGGACAGACCTGTGCGTTTATTGCACTACGCAGGGGGCATGAAAGAGCCTATGCAGAACTGGCTGAAATCGCCGGAATGCTCCATGATTATTGTAAATACCGGGATGGTATCGAGGAAAGACATGGGGAACTGAGCGCGTTGGAGGTGAAGGGCATATTAGAGGAGCTGGAATGCTTTTCCACAGAAGAGATTAAGATGATATGTGATGCCATCAGTAAGCATAGCAACAAGGATGAGACGGATACGGAGTTTGATGAGATATTAAAGGATGCAGATGACTTCCAGCGTTTTTTGAGAAATCCCGTGGAGGACTATTTCTTCCAAAGAGAAAGGACTCAAAAAGTATTACGGGAATTTGGAATGATTAGCTAGTTTTTTATTATAGGACAGGGAGCACATTTATGAATCATACCATTGGAGAAAATATTAAAATTATGCGTCGCAAATGCGGCTTTACCCAGGAGGAACTGGCGGGCAGACTTTCTGTGACGCCCCAAGCCATATCCAAATGGGAAAATGGTAATGGTACCCCGGACATTGCCCAGCTGGTGCCCTTGTCACAGATTTTTGGCATTACCACGGACTCATTGCTTGGAGTGGTTTCAGCCACCTATGGGAATGCCCATACGGAAGCGGCTTTGGGGCATGAGAAGCTACTGATGTCCACTTCCCGGCCGGAGGCAGAGAAACATTTGGCCGCTTATACTTATTTTCGTGCAGAATCAGAAAAGGAGCCCACCAATTATGTAATTATGCGGAAATGTATCAATCATGGTGCGGGGCTTAGCCGGTATACGGATTTTGAGGGATTTTTGGCAGATAAGCCCCAGTTTCGGGATGAGATTTTTGCAGATTGTGAACGGAAAAATATTTGTATTAACAGATATTGCGAGGACAGAATCAATGTGGAAAAGGCTAATTATGCCATGATATGGATTTATATCCATACCAAGGAATTCGATAAGGCAAAAGAATTGATTGAACGTCTGCCCAGTCTGGAAAGCAATAATATGCAGGAAAGCATAAGGACGAAGCTGATCCGGTTTCAGTATGGATTTGAAACGGAAAAGAAATATATTGCAGAGAATATCAGTAAGCTACTCCATGTTACCGGGAAGGAATTCTTTTATGTTTTTGAGGATTATGCATGGTTTGCAGACCCTAGGGAAGCAATTGAATTGAATACCAAAATATTGGGGGTGTTACGTGCTTACAGAGATTTTGAGGAACTGTATGACACAGCACTGATATATGAAAATCATTTGCGAAAGGATATGCCCAGATGCTATGCGGCCTTGGAGCAGTATGAAAAGGCAGCGGAGGAGCTGTTGCAGCTTGCTCTAAATTATGCGGAATTGTCCAGGCGAGGATTGAAGTATCCTGACGCGGAATCTGTTAAGACAGCAGCATTCAAAGATTTTTGCACGGCTATGGAAGCGGTACAGGAACAATATCGGGACAAGATTAAATCATGCCCGGCCTATGAAAAAGCCCGGGAAGTGATAGAAGGGTTAATTGATTGAAGAAACGAAATATTCTTGTTGCCTAAATATAAAGAAGGAGAAAATGCCATGAGATATGCGGTAGAATTATTTTTTGACAAGGAAATGGAAGAAGAATTATATAAAATAATTCATAAAATTGCAGATGCAGGTCTAAGCACCAAATTTTTGGAGTGGAAAACCAGACCTCATATAGCACTGGGGTGTTTTCATAATGTGGATGAGGAAAGATGTGCCAAGGTACTGGAGGAATTTGCCGGAAAGTACCGGAATATGCGGGCTTATCTGGATTCGGTGGGCATGTTTGTGGATACCAAGGTGGTCTTTGCTAATCCTCATATGAGTCAGAGCATGTATGATATGCATCGGGAGCTACATGGGATGCTGAACTGGTGCGATTCCACCGGTGAAGAATGGTATTTGCCGGATGGTTGGGCACCCCATTGTACACTGGCTATGACCGGCGGGGACGGAGAAGAGGTCTTTTTCAAGGTCAGTGATTTGGTAATACATGAGTTTCACAAGCTGGCAGGTTACTATGCGGAGATTGGTTTGGTTCGTATAGGAGCTTCCACGGTGGAAGAAGTTTGTACCATTTCATTACT
>JAFUKS010000133.1 GCA_017473445.1 Lachnospiraceae bacterium | reverse complement strand
CTCCCGCCAGCCTAAGCAGCCGCTGTGCCTCCTCTATGTCCAGAGGACAGCCGAAGCAGAGCTTAATCACAATATCCCGGACCGGCTTGTCCTTTTCTCCCCGCAGGATTTCATAGCGGTAGGAGCCGGTAAGGAGCTTTGCTCTTTTTAACAGCTGACTCTTGGTCACCTGATATTTGTCCATCATGCTTTCCACATACTCTGCAAAACGTACCTCCAACATCTCTTCTGTGTTGTCTGCCAGAAAGTCACGGACATCTGCAGCACAGGTAAGCTCATTCATTAATATATGTGTGGATTTCTTCATTTTTCTTAAGGACTCCTTTTACTGAAAATGCTGCAGGAAAATAATCCTGCCTCCGGTATATTTACCGTTTCGGGCCACAAAAGTCAGCTCTATAGCCTCCTGGGCTTCATACTGCTCCAAAAATTCCGAGGAGAATACTACACCATACCCGTCCGCTACCAGTTGGTAGTCCTCCTTCTGTACTGTGACGCCGTCTATCTCAATGCGCTCTATGGGATAAGGTGTATTCAGCACATAAAAAAACACATCATTACGGGTATCAGAGGAATAATAAGCAATATCGCCATATAGACACAGACGGCAGCTCTCTACCTCTTCCTCCTCTCCATGCACTACCAGATAAACCGCATACCGGGAATTTTCCATATAATTTCCCAGCTCCATCTCCAGGGTATATGCCCCCGGAGCAAGCATTTGCAGGTAATCTTTGGAGATGGATATAATATTACCGCATCTGAGCTGATAATGGGAAGTATCCAAAGGGGTAGCTTCTCCGTTCTTTCCGGTTTCTTCCTCATAGGGTATCAGATAAACTCCCTTTAGTTCATAATCATCTATCCGTTGATCCCGGAACAATAAATCCCTGGGATGGGACTTTAAAAAGCGCACCGCAACGTAATCCCTGCCGATAATACATTCCTGATTGGGAGCATAGAGCCCGGCATCCTCATAAGGGTCATCCCGTATATTATAGAGTTCCGGATGTAATTCCATCAAAGAGAAAACTTTGCTTCGTACCTCTTCTCCGATAGAACGATAGTTATAAACCTCCTCTAAAGCCATCTCCACAGGCGTTACGGTCATTTCCTCATCCCCGGGCCCTACAATAACTTCCCCGTCCTCAGGCCCTACAATAACTTCCTCATCCTCAGGCTCTAAAATAATTTCCTCGTCCTCAGGCTCCCGGGGAGTACTCTCCGGGAAGGAAGTACATCCCCCGGCTGCACCCGGCTCTGCCAGCTCCGGTATCTGCTCCGATACCGCATCCGCCTTGTAATCCTGCTGCAACAAACCGGTCCCCACACAGGCAAATATCCCACCTGCCAGCAGTAAAATGCCCAGGACCAGCGGAAAACCATATCTCCGGCCCCAATGCTTTTGGGAGCTATGGTGAAAACACCTTGCCAGCACCTCCAGGTCCTTTAACAGTCCTTCCACCCGGTCATAACGCTTTTCCGGGTCAAACATGGTAGCCCGGCTAACGATTCGGTCTGCTTTCGTCCGATATGCCTTGGCCACCGATGCATGCTCCAACAGCTCTGCAAATACCACACCCAGGGAGTAAATATCGCTTCGCACATCTGTCTGACTAAAGCCAAACTGCTCCGGGGAGGCATATTCCCTGGTTCCTAATAAAATGGTATCCCGTTCCCCGGACTCTTTATATTCCCTGGCTGCATCCAAATCCAGTAATTTCAGGCTTCCATCCTTGGTAATGATAATATTTTCCGGCTTAATGTCCCTATGAATGATGGGGGGCAGCGCCCGGTGGAGAGTCGCCACCGCCCTGCACAGCTCCTCCATATAAGTCTGTAGCTGTGATTGCTGCAGCTGCTCTTTTTCATCCAATAATTCCCGTAAGGTCCGGCCGCCAATATATTCCTCCAGCAGGCAGGTGTGACCCTGCTCCTGCCAGATATGATAAATCTCCGGCAAATAAGGAGACTGTAGCTGTTGTATATGGTTGTAAAATTCCTGCATATCCCTTCCGGTATATTCCTTTAATATAGCCATCTGTGCAGAATCCTTTACGCTTACCAAAGATACGGTGGCTTTCTCCGAAGAAGAAAGAGTAGTAATGATATCCAATTGGGCATATGTAATATCTTTATAGGAATACATGGTCCTCCTCCTTTCCGGGTATCTGCTTTTGCCACTGTAAACAATGCTTTCATTATGTATTCCTCATTATATCCTACCTATCCCCTAAATTCAAACATTAGCTTTCCGGGTCTTTCGATCTGCCGGAGATTGTAAAAATCTTTTCACACTACCATAGTAGTATTGACAGATGCAAACTACTGTGGTAGTATGATTACACAAACTACTGCAGTAGTTTGTAAGGAGGTAATTGTATGACAGAGAAATTATTTGATTCTGAGCTTAAGGTGATGGACGTCCTTTGGCGCGAAGGGGACTGTACCGCCAAGCACATATCTGATGTACTCAAGGAGGAAGTGGGTTGGAACATGAACACCACCTATACCTTGATTAAGCGCTGCATCAGTAAGGGTGCAATCTTGCGCTCTGAACCCAATTTCCTGTGTCAGGCATTGATTCCCAAGGAAGCGGTACAAGAGGCAGAAACCAACGAATTGATTAATAAAATCTACGACGGCTCTGTAGACAAGCTCTTTGCTGCACTTTTGGGACGCAAGAAGCTCTCCCCTGAGCAAATTAAGCAACTGAGGGAGATTATCGGTGAACTGGAATGAGGTGGCAGGAATGAATTTATTGCAGATGAGTATTTCCGGCGGAGTCCTCATTGTAGTCCTTATTGCAATTCGTACTTTATTTCGTAAGCACCTACGCAAGCAGGCGATTATGATTTTATGGGAGCTGGCACTGATACGCTTATTAGTTCCCTTTTCCATTCCCTCTCCATTTAGTGTTTATGCACTGCTACCTACCAATACAAGGGGAATGGAGCCTATGTATCAGTCTCCTGTGACGAATATATTACCTACGGCTACCTATAAGGCTATTGTTTCTATGGATTATATAGCAAATGCCGCACCTGCTGTATCCATTTCCCCCCGGGAGATGATATGGCTTGTAGGGGCTTTGGTTTGTGTACTCATTTTTACCCTATGCTATCTGTCCTGCCTTAGAAATTTCAAAACCTCTCTACCAGTTTCCAATGATTACACCGCAAGCTGGCTGGCAGAGCATCCTTGCAGACGCCCCGTTACCTTCCGACAATCGGATTTGATTGCATCACCACTCACCTACGGCATTTTCCGCCCGGTGATTTTATTGCCCCAATCCATGGATTGGGACAAACCGAAACAATTACATTACATATTCCTTCATGAATATATACATATAAAGCGTTTCGACCTGATTCGTAAGCTGCTGTTGACCACCGCCCTTTGTCTCCACTGGTTTAATCCCTTGGTGTGGGTAATGTATTTCCTTTTTAACAGGGATATTGAACTGGCCTGCGATGAAGCAGTATTACTGCAGGAAACGGGTGACTCCCGGGCAGATTATGCCAGGGCCCTGGTGGATATGGCGGTGCCCAAATCCGGTTCCGTACATTTATTCAGTCACTTTAGCAAATCAGTCATTGAAGAAAGGATTCTTGCAATTATGAAACCGAAAAAAATTACCCTTGTGGGTACTATCGGGACTCTTGCTCTGATTCTCTGTATAGGCATCGGTTTTCTTACCTCTGCCCAGGCAGCCCGGACGGAAGAGCCCGTTTTACCACAGAGCGTAGAGGAGAATACCATAGCGAAAATCAGCACGGACATGGATACCATTGCCGATCTACCATCCGATACTTCTACCCACATGACCTACTTATCCGCCGATTCTGTGGTTTCTGATATGGCCACGGAAGTCTGCTGGACCTGGCCTACGGAAAGTACCACCCTGTCTGCTACCTTTGGAGAACGGGTACATCCCCTTACCGGTCAGACTATGAAAATAGATCATATATGCATTGCCGGTAACAGAGGAGATGCTGTATACACAGCCCGGGAAGGCTCCGTCACAGAGGTAGCCTACAGTTCAGCTCAGGGCAATTATATTGTCATTACCACAGAAGACGGATACTGCATCTACAGTCATTTACAGGATACACTTGTAGCTGTGGGCGACACCCTGGAAAGCGGCGATAGTATCGGTACCTTAGGTGCCACCGGTATGGCTACCGGTCCCTGCTTATCCTTTAAGGTTGTCCAAAATGGGGAAGCTGTGGACCCTATGCTATTTTTTAAGTAATTACACCGTATATTTTCAAAAATAGGATGAGCATCCACACTATGCGCGGATGCTCATCCTACTTTATAGCAAATTTTTTATTTTTAATTCTAAGGCTTCTTGTAAAATCTGCGAAAAATTGAAATTGAGCCTTTCTGCTTCCTCGTTTAGCCACTGAGGAATGGTAACATTTTTCCTAACAGACTTTTTGTTATATCTTTTTCTGTACTCTAATGTATCACCAACAACCAAGCTTACGAACTGCTTTTCTTCCACTTTCACATCGGTTACTTTTGATGGTGTAGGAATTTCCAAATTATCGGCTTCATATTCATACAAAACTAATGACAATGCGTCTTCGGCCATTTCGATTGCCTGTTCTAAGGTATCGCCGCAGGTAAAGCAACCTTCCAAATCTCTAAATTCTACCGAGTACGTTCCATCCGCCTCCGACGTAAATACCGCGGGATATACATATTTTGACATAGTTTCTCCTTACGCTATAATATGCTTCTTACGTTTATTTTATGCGCATTTATACGCATTGCCAATCAGATTTTATTTACTGCCCATCCTCATTTTAAAATCCGTATATCCGAAATCGGTCAATTTGTGGAGTTCTCCGTTTCTATCTCTCTTCCAGATATCCGGCAGGGGCATACCGTTGAAGGTATTGTTTTTGCAGGTGGTATAGATGGCCATATCTCCAAACAGGAGCATATCCCCCTCCCGAAGCTCATGGTCAAAACCGTAATCTCCAATCACATCTCCTGCCAAACAGGTGGGTCCTGCCAGACGGTACACATAGCACCCTTTCCCTTCTGCTTTGGCCCCATATAAAGGCGGCATATAGGGCATCTCTATCACATCCGGCATATGACAGGTAGCACTGCTATCCAAAATAGCAATCTGCACCTGCCCATTTCTGACAATATCCAGCACCTTGGTCACCAGATACCCCGCATTTAACGCCACCGCCTCACCCGGCTCCAGATATACCTGTACCTCCCATTTTTCCTTTGCATACAAGATGCACTTATCCAACCGTGCAATATCGTAATCGGGACGGGTAATATGATGACCGCCCCCCATATTGAGCCATTTCATCCGGGGCAGTACATCACCGAATTTCTCCTCCACCGCCTGCAAAGTCAGCTCCAGGGCATCCGCATCCTGTTCACAGAGGGTATGAAAATGCAGTCCGTCCAAAAGCTCTACCAGCTCAGCGGTCATTTCCCTATTCCATACTTCCCTGGTAGTACCCAGTCTGCTACCCGGTGCGCAGGGATCATAGATGGCATGGCCCTCCTGGGTGGAGCACTCAGGGTTGATACGCAGACCCAGACTCTTTCCGGCCTCCTTGGCCATAAAGCCAAATTTCCGTAGCTGCCTGGGAGAATTAAATACAATATGGTCCGCATATTTTAGCAGTTCCTGAAATTCCTCCTGCCGGTAAGCCCCACAAAATACATGGACCTCACCCTCCGACATCTCCTCCCCTCCCAAACGGGCTTCATAAAGCCCACTGGCTTCCGTACCTGCCAAATAGGGAGCCAATGTGGGATATAAATCATAATTGGAAAAAGCCTTCTGAGCCAGTAAAATCTTACATCCGGTGCGCTCTGCTACCCCCGCCAGTATCTCTCCGTTACGGCAAAGCATCTGCTCATCCAGTACATAACAGGGGGTAGGTAAAGCTCCAAACACTTCCTCCGGTTTCCTGCCTTCCAGCCCCAGAAAGGGCGGACGGGTATCCCAGCCCCCGGGCATTAGTCCACCAGCACGGGATTGTGATTCTCCCTACGAGGCAATCCGTACTGGTCCAAAGCGTCCAGGAAAGGGTCCGGATCAAATTCTTCTACGGTATATACGCCTGCTTTGTTCCATTTTCCTGTAAGCAGCATTAAAGCACCGCACATGGCAGGGACACCGGTGGTATAGCTGATGGCCTGGCTGGCCACTTCCCTGTAGCATTCCTGATGGTCGCACACATTATAAATATAGTAAGTCTTATCCTTACCATCCTTCTTACCGGTGAAAATGCAACCGATATTGGTCTTGCCGTGGGTACGGGGACCCAGGCTCGCAGGGTCCGGCAGCAGTGCCTTCAGAAACTTAATGGGTACAATTTCCTGTCCTTCAAATTCAATGGGAGTGGTGGAAAGCATGCCTACATTTTCCAGACATTTCATATGGGTCAAATAGCTCTGTCCAAAGATCATAAAGAAACGAATCCGCTGTACCTCGGGGATATTCAGTGCCAGAGACTCAATTTCCTCGTGATGGAGCAGATACATATCATTCCTGCCTACACAGTCAAAATCGTACTCTCTTTTGATACTCATGGCAGGAATCTCCACCCAGTGTCCTTCCTCCCAATAGCTGCCGGGAGCAGAAACCTCACGTAAATTTACCTCAGGATTGAAATTGGTGGCAAAGGGATATCCGTGGTCTCCCCCATTACAATCCAAAATATCAATGGTGTCGATGGTGTCAAATTCATGCTTTTTGGCGTAGGCACAATACGCCTGGGTCACACCCGGATCAAAGCCACAGCCCAGCAATGCAGTGAGTCCCGCCTTTTCAAATTTTTCCCGGTAAGCCCACTGCCAGCTGTAATCAAAGTAGGCCGAAAAGCCCTGTTCCTTGCAACGCTTCTCATAAATCTCTCTCCAGGCAGGATCGTCCGTATCCTCCGGCTCATAATTGGCGGTATCCATATAATTTACGCCGCAAGCCAGACAGGCATCCATAATGGTCAAATCCTGATAGGGCAGAGCGATGTTCATCACCAAATCCGGTTTATAATTATTGATCAAATCAATGACCTGCTGTACATCATCTGCATCCACCTGAGCGGTAGTAATCCTGGTAGCAGTCTTGCCCTCCAGCTCCTTTGCTAACAAATCACATTTTTCCTTGGTGCGGCTGGCAATGCACAGCTCTGTAAACACTTCACTTACCTGACAACATTTTCTGATGGCTACGGAGGCTACACCACCGCAACCGATTACCAATACTCTACTCATCCTTTTCTCTCCTCCTGATTATTTCAATAATGCCAGCAAAAGCTCCCGCAGCACCTTGCAGGCAGTAGCTGTAGATACCCCACTGGTATCCAGCATGGGAGCCAGCTCATTGATGTCAGCCCCCACCACATTGGTCCGGGCCACCATCAAAATGGCCTGAAGCAGCTGAGAGAAGGTGACTCCTCCTGCTTCGGGAGTACCTGTGCCCGGAAATACGGACGGGTCCAGACAATCCAAATCAATGGTGAAATACACCGGTGTCTCCGCTTCCGAAAGCTCCTCCACAAGCTCTGTCAAACCGCTGAAATCAAATTTGTGCATATCTGTATGCTCTTTTGCAAAAATAAACTCTGCCTTTTCCCCACTACGGATACAAAACTGATGTATCCTGCCATCCCCCAGCAAATCATGGCATCTGCGTAAGACGCATGCATGACTTAAATGGGCTCCCAGATAATCATTTCGCAGGTCCGCATGGGCATCAAAGTGGATAATATGTACCTGAGGATATTTCTCCCATACAGCAGACAGGGCTCCCAGGGTCACCAGATGCTCCCCGCCCATCATCAGGGGTAGTTTCCCATCCTCTATAATGGTACGGGTCCGGTCCTCAATATCTGCCAGAGCACTTTCCGCACTGCCAAAGCACAGCTCCAAATCCCCGCTGTCAAAAACCTGATAATCTGCCAAATCCTTGTCCTGATAGGGGCTATAGGTCTCCAGACCGAAGCTTTCGTGCCGCATAGCTGCTGATCCAAACCGGGCTCCCGGACGAAAGCTGGTGGTGGAGTCAAAGGGTGCTCCGAACAATACGATTTTCGCTTCTTCATAATCACTGTCACAACCGATAAAGGTCTCTATATTTCTTTCCAGCATTATTCAACCTCCTCCAACATTTTTTCCAGATATGCAGGCAGATAAAAAGCACCCACATGTAATTTGGTGGTGTAATACTTGGTTCCCAAATTCAATCCCAACCACCTTTTTGCATCAAAATCATCAATGGGATGATATTTCTTGCTGGCAAAACCAAAGAGCCAATAGCCCGCCGCATAGGTGGGGATATGAGCCTGGTATACCCGGCTGATGGGGAAGGTATTTACAATCCGTTTATGGCTACGCTGCATAGCCTCCGCATCATGCTTATAAAAGGGACTTCCCTGCTGATTCACCATGATACCGTCCTCCCGCAGGGCATTGTAACAGATACCGTAAAATTCTCTGGTAAAATACCCTTCCGAGGGACCAAAGGGGTCATTGGAATCCACAATAATCAAATCATAGGCCTCCTGACTGCGGCGGATAAAGCGCAGTGCATTATCAAAATAAATATGTACCCGGCTGTCATCCAACCGGCAGGCATTTTCCGGCAGATAAGCCCGGCAGGCCTCCACCACCTGAGGGTCCATTTCCACCAGATCAATACGCTTTACGCTATCGTATCGGGTCAGTTCCTTCACTACGCCCCCGTCTCCGGCACCAATCACCAGTACATCCTGCACATGGGGATGTACCGACATGGGCACATGGGTAATCATCTCATCATAGATGAATTCATCCCGCTCCGTCAGCATTACATTGCCATCCAGTGCCAGTACCTTGCCAAACTCCGGGGTATCAAAAATATCTATCTGCTGATAATCGCTTTTCTGGGAATATAAATGTCTGTTCACCCGGATACTATGCTTCACATCCGGTGCATGGTATTCGCTAAACCATAATTCCAACTATCCGTCCTCCTTATAGCAATACATTAATATTCAAAATCTCCGGGTCCTCGGGACCGGTCATGGAACAGCCCTTAATCTTGGCATACTGGATATAATCCAATATCTCGGGAGTAATCCGCTCTCCCGGGGCCAAAATAGGTATCCCCGGAGGATAACACATGACAAATTCACTACATACCAAGCCTGCACTTTCCCGAAGAGGCACACTCTTTTTCTTGGCATAAAAGGCCTCCTGAGGACTAAGCACTACCTCCGGGTCAATATACTCCTGACTCAGCAGACCGCTACTGTCCTTCTGGTATCTGCGACGTATTTCCGCCAGGGCACTTACCAGCCGCTCCAGCTCCTGAGGCCTGTCACCAATGGACAGATAAGCCAGGATATTACCGATATCACCAAACTCAATCTGGATATCATACTCATCCCGGAGAATGTCGTATACCTCAATACCTGCCAAACCGATATCTCTGGTATGGACGCTTAATTTGGTAGGGTCAAAATCAAATATGGAATTCCCATTTACCAGCTCTTTCCCAAAGGCATAATAGCCACCGATGGCATTTATCTCTTCCCGGGCATACTCTGCCATCTGTACCACCTTGGAAAATACCTCCCTGCCTCTTAGTGCCAGGTTCCGTCTGCTGATATCCAGACTGGACATCAGCAAATAGCTGCCGGAGGTGGTCTGGGTCAGGTTAATAATCTGGCGCACATGACCCACATTCATACGGGGACCAATGAGAAGCAAGCTGGATTGGGTGAGACTACCCCCGCTTTTGTGCATGGATACGGCTGCCATATCTGCACCCGCATCCATAGCCGTCACGGGCATATTGTCACCAAAATAGAAATGAGTACCATGGGCCTCATCTGCCAGACAATACATACCCGCCTCATGGGCCATTTTTACAATGGCTCTGATATCACTGCAAATACCGTAGTAGGTAGGATTATTTACCAATACTGCCACCGCATCGGGATGCTCCGCAATGGCTTTTGCCACCTGTTCCCTCTGCATACCCAGGGAAATACCCAACCGGTGGTCCACCTCCGGGTTTACATATACCGGAATGGCTCCGCATAATACCAAGGCATTAATCACACTACGGTGCACATTACGGGGCAGAATAATCTTATCTCCCCGCTTGCAGGTGGACAGCACCATGCTTTGAACGGAGCTGGTGGTACCTCCCACCATGAGAAAGGCATGGGCCGCACCAAAGGCCTCCGCTGCCAGCTCCTCTGCCTCATGGATGACCGATACCGGATGGCACAGATTATCCAGGGGCTTCATACTATTTACATCGATGCTGACGCACTGCTCTCCAAGGAAAGCTGCCAGCTCCGGATTTCCTCTTCCGTGCTTATGTCCCGGCACATCAAAGGGTACTACCCTCATTTGCCGGAAGGTCTGTAATGCCTCATAAATCGGGGCCCTGTTTTGATCTCCCATTGATACTCTCCCTTCAAAAAAAAAGATGACCCTCACTGCGTACACAGCTTGCGTCATCATCCAATTCAAATATTCCTATATCTCACGCCTATAAAGCAGACCCTCTTTCTATCAAAGATCACAAAACAGCGGTCCCTCAAAATAGGGTACACACTTCCCCCGGCGGAGAACGAAAATGGATATGTAGGATTCATAGAGTCTATATAGCAATCATACTTTTACTACTCTTATTGACCGTTTCACAAGTCTGCGCATACACGCATTTCGGTTATAAAGTAACCAACTTATAAAATTTGAGCTTCTAACTCAATCAATAAGGCGGCAAGCCGCCAATCGGCAGTGGACCCGGCTGTCCGTATGGCCTCGACTCCTATGGGAGTGGTCCGTAAAAATGCTTGGAAAGACTCTGATTCCTAGATTCATTTCCATAAAAATTTATATACGATATTTTTTCATTTGTCAATACGGTTTATTCAATTAATGTGATAAAGGGATAAAATAGGACAAATTACCTATTCTTCTACATTGAGCATTTTACAGATTATATATTACTATATATGTACGAATAGATAGTTGTACAAATGTACAGTTATACTCATGTACAAATTGTAAAGGAGATACTAAAATGGCTAACGACAGATTTGAAAAAATTTACTCACAGGGTGCAATGAATGTAACAGAAATTTGGGTGGACAAGGAAACCGGTGTGAATTACATGTATCATGCAGCAGGCTATTCCGGTGGCTTAACCCCCTTACTGGACAGTGAAGGAAAGCCCGTCATCACACCCTATTTGCAATATTAATTTGTTGAAAAAGAGAGTACCACAATCGATATGAATCGATTTTCAGGTACTCTCTTTTTTTATGACTATATACGTATTATCTCTGATACAGCTTGACCATATCTTCCATCTTACCGCCTACAAGCTCTCCATTTTCCAATCTACGGAACTGACTGAAGAATTTCCACGCATTCTCGCAGTTCAGATGGCGCATCTCATGGGATTGGTTGCTGGCACTACCGAAAATACTGTAACAGCAGCCATTTTCACTTTCAAAGAGATGCATGGTCAGCACACTGCCACGGTTTTTATCCTCTGCGGTACAAATTACATTTCCATCAATGCCCCAGATAGGATTCACCCAATTGTCCTTTTCCTCAAATTTCACCTCATAAGGGGTAATTGCTTGATTTATCTCTAACACATATGCCATGCGGTTGGTACACTTGGGCTCCTGGAAGGGAAGCTCCGGCAAAGGGGTGTCCTCACCGCCCACATAGAATACCGGCACAATGGTCTCCTGATTGAAATCCTCCACAGGCTGACCATATACATTCAGACCCACATCAAAGGTGGCATCCATGGGAGCTACTGCCGCAAATACATCCGGATACTCCTGGAACATATCCCAGGTCTTACATCCACCCATAGAAAATCCGGTGGAATAAATCCGCTCCGTATCAATGGGGTACTTCTCTTTTAAATGCTCCAGCACAGTCATCATCTCTGTGGCAGTGCTGTTCATATGATTTTCCACACTGACCAGCAAGAAATCATATTTATTTACCACCAGATGCCAGTCGGACAGGGCCACCATACACATAGCAGAGTCACCACCTCCATGGAAACACAGCACCAGCGGTACTTTTTCTCCTGTATTCATGATACTCTTATTATAATAAGCCACATAGCCAATGGCATGCTCCGCGGTATCCTTGTCATCTCCCCGGTTATCCGGCGAGGTGGGAACCACGCACATACCCGGCTCCACAGCCATACCCAGGGCTTCCTTGTCTGCTTCCACATCCAAAAATCCCACCATACGGCGGTATTTCTTAATGAAGGACTTGAAATCTCCCACATAATCTGCCCGCTCCTTCACCAGCACCGCATCCAGACCTGCCTTCAGGGCCTCATTGATTTCCTCGCTGTTTCCGATGGAAACCACAGGAATATCCCTTCTTTCCGGGGCCGGAACCACAGTTAAATTCTCCAAAATGCACACTACCGGAGTAATATCTCCCTTGCCGTATAAACCGTCACCCTGAATAGTCTTTAAACAATTCCGGGCAATATAATCCGCCGAAGCTCCATAACCGTACAAATAACTACGCAGGATTGCTCCTCTGATGTACATATCTCCCCAGTTGCCGGTGAAGCGGTCCCGCATCTTGGCTACGCCGTCCTGATAATACTGGCTGATTTTGGTCTCAGCAATAATGGAAGCAAACAAATCCTCCGGTGCCTGCTGCCAGCCACCCTCATTGGTGGGGTAGATAAATACCACACTTCCTCCATAGCCTGCGGCAATCTCTGCCAGACCGCTTTTCTCTGCAAAGGAAATAGCCTCTTCCGGGGTATTTTTATTTTCCTCAAAGACCAGTAAATAAGGGGTCACAAATCCATAATTGATTATATCTGTTAATAAATCGCACTGAGGCAAATATACCTTTGCCTCAAAGGCTCCGAAATTCTGCTCCCATATTTTGCTGCCATCAGTGAATGTTTTTACCTGGGGCATTTCCTTCATAGCTGGTTCCTTCCTTTCCCTTAAACCACCATCCGGTGGCATGATACCTACTCTCTGTTATACTACTCAAACATTAAATCCCTAAGTCCGGGATGAATCTCTCCATAAGCCATACCGCAGTTTCGCACATGCTGGGTATACACCAAAGACATCCTGGACTTGGTATCCATGATAATACAGCTGCCTGCCGCACCATCCCAGCCAAACACACCCACGGGAGCAGGGGAGTTCAATAATTCCGGCTGTAACAATACCTGCACACCGCAGCCATAGCCGTAGCCCAGACGGCCCATATTATTCTTAATCTCCTCCATGGAAGCTTCTCCCAGAAGATTCTCCTTCATCAGCTCAATGGTCTCGGGCTTGATAATGCGTACCCCATCCTTGCTGATACCGCCACAGGCCATGGTATCTGCAAATACTGCATAGTCCTCGGTACAGCTAATGAGTCCTGCACCACCGCTTTCATAACATTCTGACAGCTGATAATTGCAGGAAGGCTCCATGGGCACAATACCCTTTTCATTGCAAATATACTGGGTAGCCAACCCTTCCAAATCATTCATGGGCTTAGCAAAAAAGGTTCTTTCCATATGTAAAGGCTCCCAGATGTTCTGCTTCAAATATTCTCCGAAGGTCATACCGGATACTACCTCCACGATTGCCGCCGCCACGTCATGGCTTAAGCTGTACTCGTAATGCTCTCCGGGTACAAATTTTAAGGGAGTCTCCACGAAAGCATCCACCAATTCTCTGGTAGTAGCTGCCTGTCCCTTCTCCTGCAATACCCGTCTGATACCGGGACGGTCCAAATCATAATCCAGTCCGGACTGCATGGATAATAAATGCTTGATACGCAGGGGAGTGGTCAAGGGTACTACCTGTCCATTCTGTTTCACCATCAGATTGCCATAGGCCGGCAGATATTTGCTTACCTCATCCTCCAAAGACAACAGTCCTCTTTCCACCAGCTGAAGTACAGCGGTCATGGTCTGGACCTTGGTCATGGAAAACATCAGGTATAATTCATCTCCCTGGATTGCTCTGCTTTTCTGCGCATCCGTAGTACCGCACATATGACGGTAAATCAGCTGATGATCCTTATAAATCATACAATCCACAGAGGGGATTCCTCTCTCCACCAGGGAATCCAGAAATTGGTCTATTTTTGCAGTATTCATTTTGTATCCTCCTACTATTATATTGTCATAACCTATTTCTATTGGGTATTCTACGCTCTTTGACGGATCATTTCCGCCGGACATTTATGGGCCGTAAAGGGGCCATACTGGCATGCCTTGCATCCCAGGCATTTAGTATATGCTTTGCCTTCTATAACAGCAGCCGCAAAGTCAGGGTCTGCCAAAATGGCTCTGCCCACATCCACCGTATCCACATAATCATTTTCCAGCAGATAGTGAATCTGTTCCGGCTCTGTCAAACCACCCACGCAAGACACCGATACCCGACCTGCAAAATGCTCGTGGAAATAGGCTCCCAGACTCTGTACACCTGTCACCTTACCTCCCTTGAAGGGTGCCAAATCATCCATGGGAGATAATCCGGTGGATACCTGAAGGTAATCACAGCCTGCTTTCACATATTCCTCTGCCACTGCGATGGCATCCTCCAAATCTTTGTCGTAACCGGAAGTACGGACAGAAATCAGAAAGTCAGGACCGCAAAGCTCTCTTACTCTACGAATCATCTCTGTACAAAACCGGGCTCTGTTCTCTGCACTGCCACCATATTCATCCGTCCTGAAATTGGTCGCCGGGGACATAAACTGGTTAATCAGATAGCTGTGACAGCCATGGAACTGTACACCATCATAGCCTGCTTTCTTTGCGCGGACAGCAGCATCCACAAAGGCCTGTTGCATCTGCTGAATCTCATCCAGACTCATTTGTATGGTGGTATATTCTCCCCGAAATCCCTGCCACTGCACGGCAGAGGGGCCTATGGCCGGACCACACTCCGGATTGGAGGTATAGCCGGTGTGATTTAGCTGTATGATCACCACGCAGTCATGCTTGTGACAGCCCTCCGTAATGGGCTTATGTCCTTCTGTCTGTTCGTCACACCAAAGGCCCATATGATTTTTGCCAAATCTGCCTCCGGGAGTCACTGCGGTAGCCTCCACACAGATCAAGCCACAGCCGCCCTTGGCCCGCTCCACATAATGGGTTATCAGCTTCTGGGTAACCATACCGGAATCATCCGTAAAATCAAATTTCACCGTGGGTGCAAAGGTAATTCTGTTGCGCAGAGTGTGGGTTCCAATTTGAATGGGTGCGTTGGTTTTTGCCATGATGTACTCCTTCTTGGTGTAGTAATAAATCGTTATACCTATAGTACACCATAATGGAGAATAAAAAAAGATACCTTTTTCAACGTAATTTGACTGGAAGATGGAATTGGCATAGAATGTAAAAAATATTTTTGGACTTTTGTAACCTTTTGCCGTTCCCATTTGTACTATTGGTGAAGGACCTTCAAAAAAAATACTGGGAGTACTCATGAAAAAGGATTTAAAAAAGTTGATGAAATGTTATCAGCAGAATCTGTATGCAGTGGCATTTAACGTATGTAAAAGTAAAGAGGATGCGGAAGATGCCGTTCAAGAAACATTTCTTCAATATTACACAGGAAATTACATATTTGAAAGCGAACAGCATATCAGAGCATGGCTGATTCGCGTGACAATCAACAAAGCAAAAAACGCAAATCGTACTTTTTGGCGACAAAATAAAATGTCTTTAGAAGAATACATGGAGACACTGACTTTTGAGACACCTGAATCGGAGCATTTATTCGAAGCAGTAATGGCAATGCCACAAAAGTACCGTATAGTGATACATCTGTTTTATTACGAAGATTATTCTATCAAGGAAATTGCGGATTCTTTACATATATCGGAAAGTAATGTAAAAGTACGCTTGTCACGGGGAAGAACAATGCTCAAAAGCATGTTACAGGAGGAATGGGACGATGACAAATAAAGAAAAATATAAACAAGCATTTTCAGTTTTACATACCTCCGAGGATTTTACAATGGAGGTTGAAAAAATGGCAAAATTAAATAATGTAAAAAGAAATAAAATGTTAACAGCAGCGGCAGCAATTGCACTGTGTGTAATAGTGGGTGGTTCCACAACTGCTTACGCTGCTAACCTGGGAAATATTCAGCGGCAGATACAAATCTGGTTTAAAGGAGACCAGACGGACGCGATAATGAACATCAAAACCACCGGAAATACAGCGGAATACGAAGTCATATGTGAGCATGAAAATGGTACAGTGCATTCCATGCATGGAGGCGGAGTTGCTCTTGATGATAAATCGGCAGAAGCAAGACCTCTTACGGAAGAAGAAATCATGGAACATTTAAATGAACCCAATGTCTTTTATGAAGATGACGGAAGTGCGTGGGTATATTTCTATGACCAAAAGATGGAGATTACCGATAAATTCAATGACGATGGTGTTTGCAGAGTGCAGGTGCAGCATGGAAACATCACCTATTATATGACTATTTATTATCAGCAGGGTTGGCACATGAATACGGATAAGTATGTTGACTAGCCAAGATGAGAAAAGGGAAACGAACCAAGATGCAGTACGTTTCCCTTTTTGTTTATTCTAAATTCTCCAATTTCTCCAGCAACCACGACTGGTTATACACTTCCATATCTCGTATCTTATCTCCCGGATTCAGAATCACTTCCTGCCCATTATCAAACTGATGTAACATCTCTACCGGAACAGGATTCACCAGCAAAATATGATATCTTTTCTTTTCCGGGAAACTGTCTTTCCCCTTATAATAGAAATCATATCCCGGCAACTCCCTGCTCTCACCATCAACCTTCTCATTAAGAAACAACAACATTCCCATATGCCTTCGCAGAAAATAAGCCCTTTCCTCCACAAACACTAAGGTTCGCAAACGGGGTACCACACCGAATAATTTAATACACATAACAGATGTAGGGCTCTCAATATAGCAGTCACATTTTTTGCCATTTCTACCGCCCAGAAACCAAAGCATATGGTTCCGATGCAACTGAAATCCTTTTGCCTTACATATGCTCTTTAGCTTTCTACAACAAATAATTCGTTTGCTCAAGAAACGCGCATAAAGATATCCCATCCAAAGAATCAAAAGCCCCAACAATATGTATATCACTTCCATCTAATCCCGCTCCTTTCTGCGATAAACCAAAACTTACAGGACAAACAACAGGGTAATAACGGGTAATGCTTTCCTATAATCCTTATTTACCAAAACATATGCCGCTCCGAACAGGAATCCTCCAAGGGCACATAAAATACCTATCAACAGACTGCCCTTTGTAAAAATGTGGGCCAATCCCCAGGTCAGTCCCAGGACAATTCCTCCATAGGGAAGCTTTTCATTGCGAAACCATTTCTCACAGGCTTTCTGACCGAAAATGATAATCAATGATATCAAGAAGCCCTCTGCCAGATAGTAAAGGTATTGAAATCCAAACAGCACCGGTCCTCTGGAATTCCATTCTCTGACTACTTTGAATCCGCCCCACTCCAAATACTTCACAAAAATATTTACCAGAAAACATACTACAATGGCTACATACTGCCAATTCTTCATCCGGGCTCTTTGCTCCCAGATGTTAAAACCTGTGGTCTTCTTGCCGATATGTATCACCAAAAGTCCGATAGCCACCCAGCCTGCTATTGTTATCAACCAGTGAATAATATTCTGTACTGTGGTATAGTGAGCTATATCTATACCAAGCATTCCCTCCACGGCCTGCGCCAACAGTTCAAAGGCCATGCCTGCAAAGGCGTATAAGGCACACCATAAATAATCAAATCCTGTTATTTTCTTTTCCTTCATATACTTCTCCTTCTAAATCATACTCCTTTGCTATCATACAACATCTAACCGCAGAAAAAAAGATACCAAATAAAGCATTTGGTATCTTTTCCGATAAAATAATTCTATTCCCGATTATCCTTTAAGCTCTCTACCATATCCACCTTAGATACCTTTCGTCTCAGCAAAAACAGGGAACCAAAATAACTGCAGCACACCAGAATAACCGTGTATAAAAAGCTCTGGGGCGTCACATAAGCCTTAGGCAGAACACCCATAAACTCAGCCAGGAAAACCATAAACCAGTTGATAGAGGCAAATACCGGGGGAATGCTGACCAGGATTCCTATGGGTACCAAGATATGATTGACCCGCAGGACAATTTGATTAATCCCTTTATCCTTATAGCCTAATACCTTCAGCATGGAGATATTGGACCGGTTCTCTGCCACCAGCATATTGACAGCCACGTAGATGGATGCCACACAGATGATGGCTCCAATTCCGATGAGGAAATAAATCATCACATTCATTTGGTTGGACATATTTTGGAACTGCTCCTTGGCATCTGTCTTTTTCACGGTCTGGATTACTTTGGAATCGGGTATATCCAGCACTGTATCACTCATGATGACATTGCTTAAATCTGTCTCAATCCCCAAAATGTCCGCCGCCTTTTCTCTATCGGTGAATATGGCACTTTGCATATCATTGGCCAGGATTCCCGCCACTGTAATTTCATGCTTCTCCAGGGTCAACGGATTACAAATTGTCAAGGTATCCCCACTTTCCACATTTTGGAGCATCGCCAATACATTGGTAATATAATATCCACCCTTAAGGGAAATTTTTTCTCCCCCGGTATCCTTTAAATCCAAATAGGGGTTGGTATCCTCGGTACCGATGATACTGAACTGCTTGCCTGCCTCATTTTCCACGGTAGACAGGATGACCGGCTGGCCGCCGTATTCATCGCCCGGAACCAGCTCATTAAGCACATACTGATATTCAAAGCTACCCATTTCATCCACCATGGTCTGCTTGGTATATTCCATGGTATCCAGAAATCCATATCCCAATAGGGCTATGTAGCTTCCCAGGAAAATACCCAGTAATACCACAAAGGTTCTGGAGGGATTGCAGATTAAGGAGCGAATTGCATACTTGATACGAAAAGACAGCTTGGCTTTGACCAGAATGCTCCGGTGTCCCTTCTCTCCCTGCTGAGCATTTCCGTTTAACAAAAGCACCGTATCCTTTTTTAACAGCTTACTGACGGAACGCATGGCTGCCAGCACATACATTACCGTAGGGACAATGATTCCCAAAAGAGCCGCCACCGGTTCTAAATGACATTGTATCCGCATGGGCTCATAATCTGCCAGGCACAGTTCCCCAAAGGATTGGGCAAAAATCATGGTAAAAGCAGAAGCCAGCACGCCTCCCAATAATCCCGGAAGCATGGCAAAGCCCGCATAATGCAGCATGAGCCTGCCCTTCTTGTAACCAAGAGCTGTCAAAGTACCGATTAATTTCTGCTCAGATTTTACCTTACGGTTGATTACGATACTTACCAGCACCACCACAATCAGGGGCATAATGGCCAAAATAAGATAGGACATGACAATAAACATCTCCGCCTGCATTTTGACCATATCGATACGCATATTTTCCTTGGCTGACAGATAGGTACGCATGTAATAGTTCTCATTTACCTCTTTACGGAAGTCTGTTTGATTCTCCTTCTCATAGCGGACCAGATAGAGGCAATTGTTTCCGCCGATTTGCTCATACTCCTCATCGGTCACATAAGCAAGAAAGAAGGTGGTCACATTTTTATAGGAATCTCCCTCATTTTGAAGCATATACAGATAATCCGGGCGCTGAAAAAATCCGGTTACGGTGTATTCTTTTTCTCCGATTGTAATCCGGTCACCTAAAGCTATTTTGTTATATACCGCATAGCCCTCGGAGATAATGATTTCATTATTTTGCTCCGGGTCTCTTCCTTCTGTCACATCATAAAGATTAATTTCCTCTGTCTTTTTGAATACTCTGGCGGTTACTCCATCGGTCTCTATATTGCTGTAATACTGCGGCTCCAGGCATAGGGAGTATTCCTTTTCCAGCTCCTTGATTTGCTCCGTGGGAATGGGCAGATAGGTGGTAAAATTTGCATCCTCAACCTTTTGAGTAGCAAAAAATTCATCACCAAATTCCCATATCGCTTTCCCTGCCAGATTCATGGTAAAAAACAAAAACAGGGTCATAATGGTAAGTACGGTAGCAGACACATAAAAGGAACGATTGCTTTTGACGCTACGAAAATATCTTTTATTTAACTTCATCGCCCTATCCCCCCTTTAAAGCATCAGCTCAGCAGCAGACTTTTTATTTGGATTCAGCTTGTTTTCATGGGCCTTGCCGTCCTTAATATAGATGACCCGGTCCGCCATTTCTGCAATTGCTTCGTTATGGGTGATAATCACTGTGGTAGTCTTGTAAAGCTTATTGATTTTTTCTATGAATTCTAAGACGGACTTGGAGGATTTGGTGTCCAAGGCTCCTGTCAGCTCATCGCAGAGCAACAGCTTGGGATTTTTGATGATGGCTCTGGCAATGGCCACCCGCTGCTGCTGTCCACCTGACAACTCCTTGGGGAAACGATAACGGTATTTCAGCATCCCCATGGCCTCCAATACTTCCTCCAGGTCCAGGGGATTCTCTGCAATATCTGATACCACCTGTACATTTTCTTCCACCGTCAGGTCAGGAATCAGATTATAAAACTGGAACACAAAGCCCACATCCTCCTTGCGGTAATCGGTAAGCATATTTCTCTTATAGCCGGAAAGATTCCGGTCGCCTACCATGATTTCTCCCTCGTCCAGATGGTCCAAGCCTCCCAGCATATTCAGCAGGGTGGATTTACCGGAACCGGAGGGTCCTAAGATAACACAAATCTCGCCCTGCTCGATTTCTACATTTGCATGATCCAATGCGTATACCAGGGATTCTCCTTCTCCGTATTTTTTGGTTGCGTTTCTCAAAGTGATGAACATTTTCTATTCCTCCTAATTGTGAAATATAAAAAACCCAAGTACAGTCATGAACTATACTTGGGTACCAAATTTTTATAAAAAAACAGACTCCATGTATAGTTACAGCTATACATGAGTCTCGCAATTTAAAACAAGCCAGACCGGATGGTCAGGATGTTGACTTGCTACGATATACGCTTGCTACTCCCTCATGGGATTTTTATTTATTTGGAGTTTAGCACCGGATAATTTGTTTGTCAACTGTTTTTTATCGGTTGGTTAGTAATACATAATCT
>JAFUKS010000132.1 GCA_017473445.1 Lachnospiraceae bacterium | reverse complement strand
ATCGGTGGCGGCGTATCCAAGGCCGGCGATATGTTATTTGATTACATTCGCCCTGCATACGACAAGTATGTATTCCATGGCTGTCGTGATGCCAAGCTGGCGTTGGCTACCTTGGGCAATGATGCCGGTATTTTCGGAGCAGCAGCTTTGATTTTGTGTGAATAAAAATAGAACAGAAGGAAATAGACATGATTAGCAAGACCGTTGTAAAAGCATTGGAGAATTTTTTACCTGCAGAGAATATTTACTTGAATGAACCAATGAGTCAGCACACTACTTTTCGCATAGGCGGAGAAGCCGATTGCTTTTTACAAATAGAAAATGTAGAGCAGCTGACGAAAGTACAACGCTATTTACAGCAATTGGAGATTCCGTATTTTGTGTTGGGGAACGGCAGTAATCTTTTAGTGGGGGATGAAGGATTTGCCGGTGTTATTCTGGAAATAGCAGATAAGATGAACGAAGTAAAGGTAAGGGGCAATTTGATTGTGGCACAGGCAGGTGCCCCCATGAGTAAAATTGCCCGTATTGCCTATGAAAACGGACTGACCGGTTTTGAATTTGCAGCAGGGATACCGGGAACCATCGGTGGCGGCGTGGTGATGAATGCCGGTGCCTATGGCGGAGAATTGAAGCAGGTGGTTACTTTGGTGAGGGTAGTTGACAAGGAAGGGGATTTATTAGATCTGGACAATGCTACCATGGAGTTTGGTTATCGTACCAGTGCCATTAAGCACCAGCCCTTTACGGTAGCTGAGGTACATATTCAGTTGCAGGAAGGGGAACCGGAGCAGATTAAGGCACAGATGGATGAACTGGCCAGAAAGCGTCGGGAAAAGCAACCATTGGAGTATCCCAGTGCAGGCAGTACCTTTAAACGTCCGGAGGGATATTTCGCCGGAGAATTGATTATGAATGCAGGACTGCGTGGTTATCAGGTGGGAGGAGCTCAGGTTTCCGAGAAGCATTGTGGCTTCGTCATTAACACGGGAGGTGCTACGGCAGCAGATGTGAAGCAGCTAATCGCACATGTGCAGGAAACGGTGAAAGAACGTTATGGCGTGGAGCTGGAGCCAGAAGTAATCATGCTCTAATGAGCGGCAGGAAACCAAGCGAAGCGGGCAAATAAGCACGAAGTGCGAGTTTGCGAGTGAAGTGATAGAGGTCTGGCATGAGATTTGTTATTGTTACAGGGATGAGTGGTAGTGGCAAAAGTACAGCATTGAAAATGTTAGAGGACGCGGGCTATTATTGTGTAGACAATTTGCCCGTGTCTCTCATTGAGAAGTTTGTGGAACTGTTGGCGATGCCTAATAATGAAATAGAAAAGGTAGTGCTGGGGCTGGATGCAAGAGCCGGACAGGCCTTTGAAGAAGTGGCAAATATACTGGATGCCCTGCGTGATAAGGGGTATCTGTTTGAAATATTATTTATGGATTCCTCGGATGCGTCTTTGATTAAACGTTACAAGGAAAGCCGTCGTCTGCATCCGGTGGAGCCGGAGGGACGTATTGAGGATGGTGTGAAGAAAGAACGTGAAATGCTTGCAAAGATTCGAAAGCAGGCAGATTATGTGATTGATACTACAGGACTGCTGACCCGTGAATTAAAAGCGGAATTAGACCGCATTTTTGTGGAGGGTGAGGAATATAATAGTCTCATGATAAACGTCATGTCCTTTGGCTTCAAGCATGGTATTCCCGCAGATGTGGATTTGGTGTTTGATGTACGATTTTTACCCAATCCTTATTATGTGGACGAGCTGAAGACCAAAACGGGCAATGACAGGGAAGTACAGGAATATGTCATGAGCTGTCCGGAGAGCCATGTATTTCTGGAAAAGCTGGTGGATATGCTGCAGTTTTTGGTTCCTAATTATGTGAAAGAAGGAAAGTACCGACTGGTAGTGGCAATCGGTTGCACCGGAGGAAAGCATCGCAGTGTAACCCTGGCGAATGAACTGTATCAGGAAATGAAGGATAAGGGAAATTATGGAATGACGATTTTTCACAGGGATGTGAATAATCGCAGCAAATAATAAGTACCCTATTGGGAGGTAAGTATGTCATTTTCGCATGATGTAAAAGAAGAACTGGCAGGACAGATTAGTTCAGCCAGACATTGTCAGATGGCAGAGCTGGCGGCAATATTGCACTTTACAGGACAGTACGGAAGAGACAGTGAGGGCAATTTTACAATCGGTTTTCAGACAGAAAATGAAACTGTTGTAAAAAAAGGCTTTACATTATTGGAAAAAACATTTAGTATAGATACTAGTGTTGCTATCAGCAAGGAAAAAATGCAGGAATTTTATCATAAATTCGGGGATTTGGAAGACCCGGTGGATGAGTTGCTGTTAAAGAATGCTTGCTGTCGCAGAGCATATATCAGAGGAGCCTTTTTGTGTATCGGTTCCTTGAGCGTGCCGGAAAAGGGGTATCATCTGGAGTTTGTATGCTTAAGCGAGGAAAAAGCAAAACAATTGCAAAGCGTCATACAGAGCTTTGACATAGAAGCGAAGATTATACTTCGCAAAAAGTATTATGTGGTATACATGAAAGAGGGGGAGGCTATT
>JAFUKS010000010.1 GCA_017473445.1 Lachnospiraceae bacterium | reverse complement strand
TATGGCCGCAGTCTGGAGGAACCCCATAACAAGAAGTTCCGTTTTACACTGACCACCAATGGTATTTTATTGGAGGTTGATATTTTGGAATTTGCCAATAAAGAAATGAGCAATGTGGTACTTAGTATCGACGGCCGTAAGGAAGTAAATGATAAGATGCGTCCCTTCCGCGGCGGACAGGGTAGCTATGATGTGATAGTTCCGAAGTTTCAAAAGGTGGCAGAGAGCCGCAATCAGATGAATTATTACGTCCGTGGTACCTTTACCCACGAGAATCTGGATTTTTCTAAGGATGTACTGCATTTGGCAGATTTGGGCTTTCAGCAGATTTCAGTGGAGCCGGTGGTGGCCCAGCCCAGTGATTATTATGCTATCCGTGAGGAAGATTTACCTGTGTTAATGGAGGAGTATGACCGTTTGGCACAGGAGATGATAAAGCGCCGTAAGGAAGGTCGACCCTTTAATTTCTTCCATTTTATGATTGATCTGGAAGGCGGTCCCTGTGTGGCCAAACGTTTGTCCGGTTGTGGTTCAGGCACGGAGTATCTGGCAGTGACACCCTGGGGAGATTTGTATCCCTGTCATCAGTTTGTGGGCAATGAGGACTTCCTTTTGGGTAACGTAGATGAAGGCGTAGTGCGAGATGATATTCGTAGTGAGTTCAAATGCTGTAATGTTTATGCCAAGGAAAAATGTAAGAAATGTTTTGCTAAGTTTTATTGTAGCGGTGGCTGTGCGGCAAACTCATACAATTTCCATGGCAATATCAATGATGCTTATGATGTGGGGTGTGAACTTCAGCGTAAGCGCGTGGAGTGCGCAATTATGCTGAAAGCAGCCATGGCCGAGGCGGAAGAAGAGGCTATATAGATAAAAGAGGGAAGAAAGGAAGTAAGGAAATGAAAAAAAGTAAAGCAATCGTAATTTTGCTATGTATGTTGATTGCACTTTTGGGTGTGACCTATGTGGATATCTGGGGTGTGGACCCCAAGGGTACCGGTAGTGCATCCGATATCAGCTTAGGTCTGGATTTGGCAGGTGGTGTCAGCATTACCTATCAGGTGGTGGGTGATGAAGAACCCGATGCTACAGATATGAGTGATACTATTGCAAAATTACAAAAGCGTGTGGAAAATTATAGTACGGAAGCTATCGTATATCAGGAGGGTGCAGACCGTATCAATATCGAAATTCCCGGTGTAACTGATGCCAACGCGATTTTGCAGGAGCTTGGTAAACCCGGTCAGTTGTACTTTATTGCTCAGACCGATAGTAAGGGGCAGTTGAATTATGCTCCGGATGCGGCAGGTGTGACTCAGCTGACTAAAACCATAGAGGAATTAAAGGCAGAGGGTTCTATTATGCTGGAGGGTACCGATGTAAAGGATGCTACAGCAGGTTCTATGCAGGATTCCATGGGGAATAGTACTTATGCAGTAAATTTGGTAATGACCGAAGAGGGGCGTTCCAAGTTTGAGGCAGCGACCAGAAACGCTTATGAAAAGGGTGAGCGTCTGGGTATATATTATGATGGTGCGTTTGTGAGTGTGCCCAGTGTAAATGGTATCTTCACTGATGGACATGCTACCATTTCTCCTATGTCCACCTATGAAGAGGCAGAGAATTTGGCTTCTACCATCCGTATCGGTGGTTTGAAGCTGGAGTTGGAGGAACTGCATTCTAAGGTGGTAGGTGCACAGCTGGGTGTGGAAGCAATTGAGACCAGCTTAAAGGCCGGATTCATTGGTTTTGTTATTGTTGTTATTTTTATGATTGCAATGTATTATCTTTCCGGTGTGGTATCTGCTTTTGCATTGAGCATTTATGTAGCATTGGTAGTGCTTCTGTTGAATGGTTTTGATATGACACTGACTTTATCCGGTATTGCAGGTATCATCCTGTCTATTGGTATGGCAGTGGATGCGAATGTGATTATCTTTGCACGTATCCGGGAAGAGTTGGCTACCGGTAAGACTGTACAGAGTGCTATGAAGATTGGTTATGATAAGGCATTATCTGCAATTGTAGATGGTAATATTACAACTCTGATTGCAGCAGCAGTATTGTTGTTTTTGGGCCCCGGTACCGTAAAGGGCTTTGCCCAGACTCTGGCGCTGGGTATTGTGTTATCCATGTTTACGGCACTGTTTGTGACAAAGCTGATTATGCAGGCAATGTATGCACTGGGCTTTAAAGATGCAAAATGGTATGGTATTGGCAAAGAGCATAAGACATTGGATGTACTGTCCAAGAAGGGTATTTTCTTTGCTGCATCCATTGCTGTGATTGCGGCAGGCTTTATTGTAATGGGTGTGTACAAGATGAATGGTCAGGATTCTTTGAACTACAGCCTGGAGTTTAAGGGTGGTACAGCTACCACAGTAGAGTTTACAGAGAATAAGACTTTAGAGGAAATCAATGATCAGGTAGTACCTTTCATTGAGGACGTAACCGGTAGTGCAGTACAGATTCAGACTGTACAAGATTCCAACGAGGTTATTTTTAAGACCAATTCCTTGACTGTAGAACAGAGAGATGCATTAAATGAAGTGTTGTTACAGGAGTTTGGTGTAGAGGAAAGTATGATTACCTCAGAGACCATCAGCTCTGTTATCAGTGATGAAATGAAATCAGATACCATTATTGCAGTAGTAATTGCCATTATTTGTATGCTGATTTATATCCGTATCAGATTTAGTGATATCAGATTCGGTATCAGCTCAGTAGTGGCTCTGCTTCATGATGTGTTGGTAGTGCTGGCATTCTATGCAGTGGCAAGAGTATCCGTAGGTAATACTTTTATTGCATGTATGCTGACCATTGTAGGTTACTCTATCAATGCGACCATTGTTATCTTTGACCGTGTTCGTGAAAATATGGCAGAGATGGGAACCAGAGCGGACCTAAAGGATGTGATCAATAAGAGTATTACCCAGACCATGTCCAGAAGTATTTTCACTTCCTTGACTACTTTTGTAATGGTAGCAGCATTGTATGTCTTAGGTGTGACCAGTATCCGTGATTTCGCATTACCTCTGATGGTAGGTATTGTGTGCGGTGCTTATTCATCTGTGTGTTTAGCAGGTGCTATGTGGTATGTACTTCGCAAGAAGTTCCCGCCCAAGGTAGAGGAATAAAGAAAGTATGGAAAAGTGGTTCGTAACCGCAAAGAGCGGAGAGTTTGAAAAGTGGGCCCGTGCCCTTCAAATCAGTCCGGTACTTGCCCGGATTATGCGTAACCGAGAGTTAAAAGAGGAACTTACCATGGGTAAGTTCCTTTTTGGCACCCTAAAGGATTGTCACAGTCCATGGTTGCTTAAGGATATGGACAAGGCAGTGGAGGCTATCCTGGAAGCCATGGAGGAGGGATTGCGGATACGTGTTATCGGTGATTATGATGTGGATGGTATTTGTTCCGCTTATATTTTGACCAAGGGATTGCAGGTCTTGGGAGCAACTGTAGATACCATGATCCCTCATCGGATTCATGATGGCTATGGACTCAATGAGCATTTAATACAGGAGGCTCACGGGGACGGTATTGGT
>JAFUKS010000131.1 GCA_017473445.1 Lachnospiraceae bacterium | reverse complement strand
ATCTGCATGTACTTTGGAGTATCATCGGATTATCTGATTTGCGAGGATTATCAGCCGGATGTAGAATCGGCAGCAACCCAGCCACAGTTGGATGAAAAACAGGCAGGAAGAGCACGAAGGAAGTTTTTTCATTTTTCATTAATGATATCTTATGTGTTAGCTGCACTTCTAGTAGCAATTGTGGGAGCATTTGCCGGCATGATACATCCGCTGCTTCTTATTGGTTCCTTTCTTTTTCTGGCGGCTTTTAATATGATTTTATGGTTGTGTCTATAAAAAGCACCCGTTCACTTTTAAAGTGGACGGGTGTTGTTATGTAAAAATCTTATGTATATCACGACGAATTACTATTTCTTCAGATATGTAGTATATCCTCTTGTATTTAACAGCTGCACAGCCTTCTCAATGGAATCTTCTCCGTAGAACTCAATCTTCAGTACGCCGCCTTCGTATTCCCGGTTATGTACGATGCCAATATTTTTGATGCTGATTTGGTGCAGTGCCAGGATAGTAGCGATGGATGCCAGTGCACCGGGTTCATCTGCAATATCCACGGTAATGGAATAGGAACGTTTGATGGGGCCGCTGGAGGCATCCATAAAGGAATCCCGATAGGTCTTAGCCTCACTGAACAAGTCATACAGGGACTGTGAATCCCGCTGCGTCAGTTCACTACGGATATCAGCCAGAGAGGCCATATATTTATCCAAAAGCGTAATAATATTCTCTGTATTGGTCATGCAGATTTCCTGCCACATGACAGCAGAAGAGGAGGCAATACGGGTAATATCCTTGAAACCGCCGGCAGCAATCATTTTCATTAGTCCGTCCTCGGAATCGTTGTCATGAACCAGATTTACCAAAGAAGCAGCAATTACATGGGGTAAGTGGCTGACTGCAGCAGTTACATAATCGTGGGTATCTGCGGAAAGCACCAAGGGAATAGCCCCCATTTTCTGTACCAAATCACTATAAGCTTTTACGGCCTCTCCCGATACCTGCTCTGTAGGAGAGAGGATATAGTAGGCATTCTGTAAAAGCATGGATTTGGAATTTACATAGCCGATCCGTTCACTGCCCGCCATGGGATGGCCGCCGACGAACTGATTTTCCAAGCCTGCTGCCTTCACTGCATCCAGGATATCACCTTTCACACTGCCCACATCGGTCAGAATGCAATCTGCCGGTAAAATTTCTTTAATCTGTGCCAGCAGGGCATCATTTTTCTGTACCGGAGCACATAAAAATATATAATCACAGTCATCAAAGGAATGGTCGATTCCGGTAGCTGCAATATCTACAATCCCGTCACGGGTAGCCAGAGCCAGAGCATCTGCATTGATGTCATAGGCTACGATACGGGTATCTGGAATGTTTTCTTTGATTGCTTTGGCAATGGAACCACCGATAAGTCCCAGACCAACAAATCCACAACATAAAGTATTCATAATGTGTACAACACTCCTAATCCTAATTGTTGTTTTTACTTGATTCAATTACTATACCACTTTAAAGCGTGAAAATCAATAGGTATAACAATATATGTATTAGTGAATTGCGTATAAATTTTTTGACGAATCCCAGAAAAAGTTCTGAAAAATGCAAACAATTACTTGTAAATAGTGCAAATATTTAGTAAAATAGATGCATGGGATTCCTATAATCTAATTAATCATTGGTTGGATACCCAAATTGCTAAAAATCGGAGGACAGACTTATGAAGGTGTACACAACGGACAAGATTCGAAATGTAGTTTTACTGGGCCATGGTGGCAGTGGCAAGACCAGTCTGGTAGAAGCTATGGGTTATTTATCCGGTATTACTTCCCGTATGGGTAAGGTGACAGACGGAAATACAATCAGCGATTATAGTAAGGAAGAACAGAAGAGACAGTTTTCCATTAGTACTTCCGTGGTTCCCATTGAGTGGGAAGGTTACAAGATTAATGTAATTGATACTCCCGGTTACTTCGACTTTGTAGGTGAGGTGGAAGAGGCAGTCAGTGCAGCCGGAGCGGCTGTTATCGTGGTAAACGGTAAGGCCGGTATTGAAGTAGGCACCATTAAAGCATGGGAACTGTGTGAGAAGTATAAATTACCCCGTATTATTTATGTGACCAATATGGACGTGGACAATGCTTCCTTCCGCCAGGTAGTAGAGGATATGACCGAAATGTATGGCAAGAAGATGGCTCCTTTCCATCTGCCTATCCGTGAGGATGAAAAATTTGTAGGCTACATAAATGTCATTACCGAAACCGGTAACAGATGGCAGGGTAAGGAAGTGGTGACCTGTGATATTCCTGAGTACAGCAAGGCCAACCTGCAGATTTGCCGTGATACCTTGATGGAAGCTGTGGCTGAGACCAGCGAGGAAATGATGGAAAGATATTTTGGCGGCGAGACCTTCTCTGAGGCTGAAATCAGAGCAGCTCTGCGTACCAATGTATGTGATGGCAGTATCGTTCCCATGACCATGGGTTCCAATACACTGTGCCAGGGTATTTATACCCTGATGGATGATATTATCAAATATCTGCCCAGTCCTGAGAACCGTAAGGTGGCAGGTATCAATATGAAGACCAATGAGATATACAACTGTGATTATGACTTTGCAAAAGCCAAATCCGCTTATATTTGGAAGACCATCGTAGATCCTTTTATTGGCAAGTACTCACTGATTAAGGTGAATTCCGGTGTACTGAAAACCGATGATTTAATTTACAATGTGGACCGTGATATTGAGGAGAAGATTGGTAAGCTTTATGTACTCCAGGGTAATAAGCCCATCGAAGTGCCCGAGCTTCATGCAGGTGACATCGGTGCGTTGGCGAAGCTGACTGCAGCCAGAACAGGCAACAGCTTATCTACCAAGGCTACTACCATAAAGTTTGGCAAGTTTGAGATTTCCACTCCTTATACCTATATGAGATATAAGCCTAAGAATAAGGCAGATGTAGATAAGATTTCCCAGGCTCTCCAGAAGATTACCCATGAGGACCAGACCATTAAGGTGGTAAATGATTCCGACAACAGACAGCTTCTGCTGTATGGTATGGGTGACCAGCATCTGGATATTATCGTAAGCCGACTGCTGAACGAATACAAGGTAGAGGTAGAGCTGACACAGCCCAAGATTGCATACAAGGAGACCATCAAGAAGACTTCTGACGTGGAGTACAAGTATAAGAAACAGTCCGGCGGACATGGTCAGTACGGTCATGTAAAGATGCGTTTCTCACCTGCATCCGATCCTGAGGTAGCATATGAATTTGAGCAGGAAGTAGTAGGCGGTGCTGTGCCCAAGAACTTCTTCCCCGCAGTAGAAAAGGGTATTCAGGATTCCGTGGTGAAGGGACCCTTGGCAGCATACCCTGTAGTAGGTGTAAAGGCTGTATTGT
>JAFUKS010000130.1 GCA_017473445.1 Lachnospiraceae bacterium | reverse complement strand
TTGAATAATACTAAAATAATGAGCGATTTGAAAGAATACCACTGATTTTTTGCCGTAAAACGAAAAACTGCACGAAAAAAATCTTGAGCACCGGGCCAACCAATGGTATAATGCAACAAAACAAGGGGGACAAAAAGACATTTTTTGTATATTTTGCTTGTGTATATAGAAAATATAAGAAAAGGAGATATGGGGGCATGTACACAGAGGAGAATAATCAAGGTATTTACATCGAAAAGCAGGTGCGGGTACCTACTTTTACGATGACCTACGAGCACTCTCACAAATTTTGTGAGATTTTTTATTTAAAAAGCGGCAGCTGTATCTATTCCTTGAACAACTGTATTTACCATCTTTCCGCCGGGGATGTATTTATCGTTACCCCCGGTGACAGTCATTGTACCAGATATGAGGGACTGATCCCCTGTGAAAGAATGGTTGTGTATTTTGATATGAGTGTAGTACCGGAGGACTATTGGAATAAGCACGGAGAAATCCGCAACAATCTGTCCCGTTCCGGCAAGGTGGTTCTGGTAAAAAACGGAAGACTTCGGCTGGAGGCTCTTTTGGAGCGGATGCTGGAGGAAAACAACCTGCCGGATGAATTTTCCTATGATTTTATGTCCCTTCAGGTCATGACACTGCTTCTTACCATCCAACGGGACGGCATCTTCGTCTATGAGCAGATTAAGCACAAAGAAAGCATCAGTACCGATATTGAAGATGCTCTGCGCTATATTGCCCAGAATTTTGCCCAGCCCCTGTCCCTGGAGGAGGTGGCTGATAATGTGGGGTTAAGTCCCACCTACTTATCCAAGAAATTTAAGAAGGTCACCGGCGTAACCTTTAAAGAATATATGAATTATATCCGAATTCATCAGGCTTGTCAGATTCTGATTACCACGGATGATACCATTACAACCATCGCCACAAATTGAGGCTTTAACAGCAGTAATTATTTCAAAGACTGCTTCCGGCGCATCAACGGATTGTCTCCCAGAAGCTTCCGGCGCCAGTCCAAGAACCATTCCTTTGAATATGAAACCTCCGTTCCGGTACAGCTCCTTGAGGAATAATCATGAATTGCCAATTTTGGTAACCTCTGGTATACTTAACAGAGAATCCAAATCCCTATTGCTTACATAGAATATGGATAAAGAAAGGTTGGTATAATTATGAGATATCAGACCAAAGGCACCTGTTCCAGTGCCATTGATATTGAATTAAAAGACGGTGTCATCGACAGCGTTGCTTTTCAGGGCGGATGCAACGGTAATTTAAAGGGTATCTGTGCACTGGTAAGGGGTATGACTCCCCAGGAAGCCATCGGTAAATTAAAGGGAATTACCTGTGGCTTTAAGTCCACTTCCTGTCCTGACCAGCTGGCAAGAGCATTGGAGAGCATGCTATGAAAAAAATAGTCTTAACCGGCGGCGGTACCGCCGGACATGTTACACCTAATATTGCCTTACTTCCTGCATTAAAGGAAGCAGGCTATGAAATTTACTATATGGGATCCTATGATGGTATTGAGAAAAAGCTGATTGAAGACTTTGATGTTCCCTATCAGGGTATTTCTACCGGTAAATTCCGCCGTTATTTGGATTTAAAGAATTTTACAGATCCCTTCCGTGTCATCAAGGGCTATGGTGAAGCCAAGAAATATTTGAAAGAGCTGAAGCCGGATGTGGTATTTTCCAAGGGTGGCTTTGTCAGCGTCCCTGTAGTGCGTGGCGCAGCAGCCCTACATATCCCCTGCATTTTACATGAATCGGATATGACACCGGGCTTGGCTAACAAATTGTGTATTCCGGTAGCCACCAAAATCTGCTGTAATTTCCCGGAGACCCTAAGCTATCTGCCGGAAGATAAGGCAGTGCTTACCGGCTCCCCCATCCGTAAGGAACTGGCCCAGGGTAACAAGCTGGCTGGCTTGGATATGTGTGGCTTCACCGCCAATAAGCCGGTACTGATGATTATCGGTGGCAGCCTGGGCGCAGAAAATGTAAATGCTGCCGTACGCCGTATTTTACCCACCCTGCTGGAGACCTTCCAGGTGGTACACCTGTGTGGCAAAGGCAAGATGGATAATCTGCTTTTAAATACGCCCGGTTACAAACAGTTTGAATACCTAAAAGCGGAACTGAAGGATATCTTTGCCATGGCAGATACTGTTATCTCCAGAGCCGGTGCCAATGCCATCTGCGAGATACTGGCCCTACAAAAGCCCAATCTGCTGATTCCCCTGCCTGCTGCCAGTAGCCGGGGTGACCAGCTGCTAAATGCAAAGTCCTTCCGGGACCAGGGCTTTTCCATCGTATTACAGGAAGAGGATATTACAGATGAGTTGCTTTTAGAGAAAATCAACGAACTCTATGAGCATCGGGCAGAATATGTGGAAACCATGAAAAATAGCGGACAGTTGGATTCCATTGCCACTATTGTGGGACTCATTGAGGATGCAGTTGCTGCAAAATAAAGTTGTGCGTTGCATATTATATTAATGCTTCTGGATTGACAATATATTCAAACATGATATATAAAAGCGGATAGAACGTGCCTTTCTGGCACATCTATCCGCTTTATTTTTGTTCTTCCTTTTATCAGGATAATTTCCGCACAGGACGAATATACTTCCAAAACCGGGCCGGATCATGAAAAAAATAAAAGATTCTGCCGGGAGTAGTATCCAGTTCATAGCCGCTTTTAGCATAATCAAAGGCTTTCATAGCCTCTTCTATCTTTTGCTCCACACCGCCACATTCTGTTTCGTAATCAAAGGGCCCATGTTCAAATACAATATACTCCGCCTCCGGTACATCTACCAGTAACATCTGAGAGGGTACCTCTCCACGATAATCCAGAGGTAACCGTACTCCGTAGGCTTCCGCCAAAGGAATCCCCCAGCTGCAAATCCTCCCTATGGGGTCATTGATAAATGCCATCACCTGACCGCTTCCGCTACTGACATCCTCTGCTCCCCGGTCATCCAATTTGCCCTTGATACTATCCAGCAAGCCGCAGATGGTCTCACAGTCCTGTCCCGGAATCAGACTTTGCTTTTGCCAGAAATCCCAATATCCGATACTCTCATAGTTCTTGATGTGCAGGAACTTATGAGCCGGAATCGTTACAAAATATACCTTTACTTCCCCTGCCTCTTTCATCATAGCGTGCTCTCCAATCTCTAATAAGTAGCAGTCAAAAGGTCTGATAATGGTACGAAGCACCACCGGCACAGGCTCCCGCCGATACTCACCGGGCGTACTCCCATAAGCCTCCTTAAAGGCACGGGTAAAAGCCTCGTGAGAAGAAAATCCATAATCCAGGGCAATCTCCAAAAAACCCTTGTCCGTATCCCGCACTTCCTTCAGTGCAAAAGCCAATCTGCGATACCGTAGATAATCCCGAAACTGCATG
>JAFUKS010000129.1 GCA_017473445.1 Lachnospiraceae bacterium | reverse complement strand
CCTTTTCCTTGAGTGTGTAAATTCTTAGCTTTTATATTGCATTCTATAAAACGATATGTTAAAATACGTTTGGAAAGAAAAGGAAACTATTTCCATAGTTTGCACAATCGAAAACCCACGAGTGTCGGCTCGTGGGTTTTCTTGTCGTATTATTTCAGATGGAGACCAAACCATCAGGCTCATTACCGTTTAATCGTCATTGCCCAGCCATTTGCATATGTAGTTTGCCACCACACCTGCCGCGACAGAAAATAAAAAGGAAACTACGATTTCCAAAGGCTTGCACCTCCTTCCTGTTGCCAGTATCGGAGACGGTAACAAGCCCATTATAGCAAGTACATAAGTAGAGTAAAGTCTTTATAAAAACTTTTGAAAAAAGTTGTTAGAGCATGTATTTTGCAGAAGAATTAGTAGTAGATAATAAAAATACGGTTGACAAAATATTTCCTGATTTGTATAATGAGGAAAATTAAATGTTAATGCGATGAAGAGAAGAAGTATCCTAGTTGACAGGCTGACAGAGAGTTGCCGGGTGGTGAGAGGCGCAAGACGGACTATGAGAAATACATCTCGGAGCAGCAAACCAAACGGTGGGGAGATACCTTACCCAGTAGGCTTTGCCGGTAGGCACCGATATTTGCCGGAGTATTATTGTCTGGGGGTTATCTTCGGATTACGATACTTACAGAGCCACGGAGTGTGAACTTCGCGGGAATGAAGGTGGTAACACGAGTACAAGCTCGTCCTTTTGAGATTTGCAAGAGGATGGGCTTTTTTTGTGCGTAAGCACACGCATTTGGCGAATGTCGCATCAGTCCTCAAAGATACATCTTTGAAGAGTTCTATTAAAGAGAAAGAAAAGGAGAAAAGAAAATGACCGTATTTGAAGAATTAAAGGCCAGAGGATTGCTGGCACAGCTGACCGACGAAGAAGAGATTAAGGAGCTGATTAATGCAGGTAAGGCGACCTTTTATATCGGCTTTGACCCTACTGCAGACAGCTTACATGTGGGCCATTTCATGGCACTTTGCCTTATGAAGAGATTGCAGATGGCAGGGAATAAGCCTATTGCGTTGATTGGTGGCGGTACTGCTATGATCGGCGACCCTTCCGGCAGAACCGATATGCGTACCATGATGACCAAGGAAACTATCGCTCATAATGTAGAGTGCTTCAAGAAGCAGATGAGCCGTTTTATTGATTTTTCTGATGGCAAGGCAATGCTGGTAAACAACGCAGACTGGCTTTTAGATTTAAACTATGTAGAAGTACTCCGTGAGGTGGGAGCACACTTTTCTGTAAATCGTATGCTTACCGCAGAGTGCTACAAGCAGCGTATGGAGAAGGGCTTAAGCTTCCTGGAGTTTAACTACATGATTATGCAGAGCTACGATTTCTATCAGCTGTTCCAGAAGTATGGCTGTAATATGCAGTTTGGTGGTGATGACCAGTGGAGTAACATGCTGGGCGGTACCGAGCTGATTCGCCGTAAATTGGGTAAGGATGCTTATGCTATGACCATTACCCTGCTTTTGAATTCCGAGGGTAAGAAGATGGGTAAGACCCAGAAGGGTGCTGTATGGCTCGACCCTAACAAGACTAGTCCCTTTGAATTCTACCAGTACTGGAGAAATGTGGCTGATGCAGATGTGTTGAAGTGTCTGCGTATGCTGACCTTCCTGCCCTTAGAGCAGATTGAGGAAATGGATGCCTGGGAAGGCAGCCAGTTGAATCAGGCAAAGGAGATTCTGGCATATGAGTTGACCAAGCTGGTTCACGGCGAAGAAGAAGCAGAAAAGGCTCAGGCCAGTTCCAGAGCATTGTTTGCAGGTGGTGACGCAGCTGAAATGCCTACTTGTGAACTGACTACGGATGACTTTATGGATGGCAAGATTGATATTTTAGGTGTATTGGTAAAGGCAGGACTTACGGCATCCCGTTCCGAAGCGCGTAGAGCAGTAGAACAGGGGGGCGTGACCGTAGATGGTGAAAAGGTAAGTGACGTTAAGACACTGTATGCACCTGAAGTCTTTGCCGGCGAAGGCATTGTGGTAAAGAGAGGCAAGAAGAACTTTAAGCGGGTGATTATGTAAGCTTTTCGAATCTCTCAGAAATTATAAAATGAAATACTGATATACAGACCTTCTGCATATACTGTTAATAGTAATGTAGGAGGTCTTTTTATGGATAGAAAGAGTACAAATACTTATGATCTCTATCATGATATACAGGAAAGATGCGGCGGAGAAATTTATATTGGGGTGTTGGGACCGGTTAGAACCGGAAAATCTACTTTTATTACCCGCTTTATGGAAGAAATGGTATTACCCAATATGACCGATGAAAATGCAAAAAGCAGGGCCAGGGATGAATTACCTTTAAGTGGTGTGGGAAAAACCATTACCACTATGGAACCCAAATTTGTACCTAATGAAGCGGCAAAAATTCATTTACAGGATGGATTGGAGGCTTCCGTAAGGCTGATTGATTGCGTGGGCTATCTGGTAAGCGGAGCCACCGGGCATATGGAAGAAGAAAAGGAACGGTTGGTACATACTCCCTGGTTTGAAAAGGAAATACCTTTTTCAAAGGCAGCTGAAATCGGTACAGACAAGGTAATGAATGAGCATTCTACTGTAGGGCTGGTGATTACTACAGATGGTACCATTGGGGATATCTCAAGGGAAAACTATCTGGAAGCGGAAGCAAAGACCATACTGGCACTGCAACAATTGCATAAGCCGTTTATTGTATTGTTAAACAGTACCAAGCCTTACTCGGAAGAAACACAAAATTTGGCGAAAGAGTTGGAGGAACGCTATAAAGTAAAAGTAATGCCCGTAAACTGCAAACAGTTACAGCAGAAGGAAATCAATGAAATTATGGAGGAGCTTTTGTATGAGTTCCCCATTGACCAGGTACATTTTCACGTGCCTTCCTGGATAGAACTGTTACCCGCAGACCACGAAATTAAGCAGGAATTATTGGAAAAATTATGGGGAATTATGGAGCAACATGAGACCGTAAGAGATGCTATGTCTTCGACATTTTTGGTGGATAGTGCCCATGTGAATTCCTGTAAGTTGGAGGAAATTCAACTTTCCAAAGGAAGTATAAAGGTGTGTCTGGATTTTGATGATGCCTACTATTATGGGATTATTAGCCAGATGGTGGGGGAAGAAATACGGGATGAAGGAGAATTGCTTCATAAACTGAAAACCCTTGCGGAAGTAAAACAGGCATATATGGTGGTGGCAGATGCCATTGAACGGGTGCATATGAGTGGATACGGAGTAGTGGTGCCGGGAAAGGATGAGATACATCTGGAACAGCCGGAACTGATTAAGCATGGGAATAAATATGGTGTTAAAATCAAAGCGTCAGCGCCCTCCATTCATCTGATTAAAGCCAATATTGAAACGGAAATCGCTCCTATTGTGGGTACCCAGGAACAGGCCGAGGACTTAATTTCCTTTATTAATCAGGCGGACCGGGAGAATGCAATCTGGAATACCAATATCTTCGGAAAAACGGTGGAACAGCTGGTAAATGACGGAATTAACGCCAAAATGGGGGCAATTGGCGAAGATAGTCAGATGAAATTGCAGGATACCATGCAAAAAATTGTCAATGATAGTAATGGCGGCATGGTTTGTATTATTATCTGATGTAAGGAAGATGCGGTTATCAGTTGCATACTTAGGGCTGTGTATTGTAAAATAGTGGTAAGCAAAGGGAGGCTGCGGGACCATACCTGCAGCCTCATTTTTAGTAGATGGGTGTGGAGAGGGCACCTACCGGAAAAGGGAGGATATGTATATGGATGTTCGTTATGAAAAATTATTGAAATGTGTGGATTGTGTAAAGAAAAAAATAGAGTTTCAACCCAAAGTGGGTATCATTCTTGGCTCCGGCTTGGGTAATTATGCAAAGCAAATAGAAATAAAAGCAGAATTGCCCTATGAGGAGATTGATGGCTTTCCTGTATCCACGGTTCCGGGACATGCAGGCAAATTTATTTTTGGATATATTGGACAGGTTCCGGTGGTATGTATGAAGGGCCGTGTACATTACTACGAAGGGTATGATATTTCAGATGTGGTGCTTCCTATCCGCTTGATGGGATTGTTGGGAATTGAAATCTTATTTTTGACTAATGCGGCAGGTGGTGTGAATTCCGGTTTTCAAGCAGGAAATCTGATGTTGATTCGGGATCATATATCATTTTTTGCACCCAATCCACTGATTGGACCCAATATGGATGCACTGGGTACCCGTTTTCCTGATATGAGTGAGGTTTATCGTAAGGATTTGCAGAAAATCATAAAAGAAACCGCATCTGAGCACGGCATTAAGCTGCAGGAGGGTGTGTATGCACAGCTTACAGGTCCTTCCTTTGAAAGTCCCGCGGAAATCAAAGCCTTGTCCCTGCTTGGTGTGGATGCGGTAGGCATGAGTACTGTGGTGGAGGCCATTGTGGCAAACCATATGGGAATCAAGGTATGTGGCATTTCCTGTATCAGTAATTTGGCGGCAGGTATTTCTACTAATCCCTTATCCCATGAAGAGGTACAGGAGGCAGCCAATGTGGCAGCTCCTGCCTTTGAGAAACTGGTAACAGAAGTAGTGAAGAGGTTTGGTTATGAAGGATAAATTGATACAGGCAGCATTGGAGGCCCGAAGTATGGCCTATGCACCTTATTCTCATTTTCAGGTAGGGGCGGCCCTGCTTACAGCAGATCATCGTATCTATCAGGGAGGCAATATTGAAAATGCTTCCTATGGTGCCACCAATTGTGCAGAGCGGACTGCATTTTTTAAAGCGGTCAGTGAAGGGACAAGAGAGTTTAAAGCCATTGCCATTGCAGGTGGCAGGGAGGGCATGGAACCGGAAGATTATTGCGATCCCTGTGGTATTTGCAGACAGGTGATGCAGGAATTTACAAGGCCGGATTTTACGGTATATATAGTGAAGTCCAAAACAGAGTATCAGGAGCTTACTTTGTAGGAATT